>NZ_CATNHG010000151.1:0-6674 GCF_950097965.1 Bacillus sp. T2.9-1 | reverse complement strand
CTAGGAAAGGGCTAGCCCTTTCCTAGACACCCAAATCAACACTTCGAACAAATCTATTTGAATACGAAGGTGATCATCTACCTTGAGAAGTTGAAAAGTCATTTACACAAAAATATTGACAGTACCACCTATTTTTTATTTGAACAATACAAGTTAAAATCACTATTACTTCTTAATTTATTTCCATATAATTTTCTTCTTATAGCATTGTTTTTTTTGAAAAGTAATGATTGAGATGCTTAAATTAATGCCAAGTTTTTCTGACTATATTCCTCGATTTTATCCTTTTTTTGAATCCACTATTAATATACCTTTCCAAATGTTTTCTCTTTATCGCTAAATAATATGTTCTTAATAGACAGAAAGACTCCGAATGAATGTTAGAATGATGGGTTGGTGGAAGGAACATCTACATTGATGGAAGTTTCACTCTTCGTATTAGCCCTGTATAAATGTTTGCTTTTCTTATATGATAGGGAAAGAAATAGGGATATGATTAATGGAGAGGATAGTGAGTTAGACATGCGATTAAAGTATGGTAAAAAGATAACAGAACGGAAAATTCGTTATGATTCTACAACAGAAGATTATCCATGCAAACTTCTTCACGCTGATACTAGGAAAATTACACTTTTACATCAAGTTGAAAAGCCGTTTGAAATGAGGGAGGGGAAACAAAAGCTAGTTATTCCAAAAGGGACATTTACGTTTGCCTATTATTGGTTAGATCAGCCATATAATTTATATTTTTGGAGAGATACAACTGGAAAATATTTAGGTGCATATTTTAATATTGTTAGAAAAAATTGGATTCAAAATGATATTGTATTGTTTGAAGATTTAATCATTGATCTTGTAGTAAAACCAAATGGTACTTATTATATTTTAGATCAAGAGGAACTACCAATTCCTTTGCAAACTTTTGAAAATGGCTATGTAGATGATGCCTTACATATGTTGTTAGAGAGGAAAGACAATATCATTGAAGAGGTAAAGGCTGAAACGAAGCTTTTTTTAGATAGAATAAAAACTGTATGAGTAAAATGTTTGTGGGAGAATAAATATCCTTTTTGTCTAGTTGGGGGACTCGTCCCCCAACTAGACAAAAAGGCCACCAAGCGTGAGCGCGGTAGCTGGAAAAAATGAAGCATTAAAAAAGAGAGCTTCCTTTTGTAAAGTAGAATTTGACTAGAAAACTACGAAAAGGAGAGGCTCTCATGAATCAATGTAACACAAAAATGCCATCATTAAAAGAATTGGAAAAAACTTTATTTCGAACACTACAAATGACGTTTCAAGAAATTCTTGTTCAAACATTAGAAAATTGGGATCAAGAGATTGCTCAGCAACGAGACAAAAGAAGATTTGCTTTACGAGATAAGCGAGAAATACGAGTAGATACAGCGTTTGGAGCAGTGGCGTTGAAGCGTAATTATTATTTCGATCGTGTAACCAAAAAATATATTTGTCTGTTAGATCACTACTTACAGTTTCAAGGGAATAAAGGGTTTAGTCCACTATTAGAAGAATGGGGGCTAGAATTAGCGACAAATGGCTCTTCCTATCGAAAGGCGGTGGAAACATTCGAACAATTTTTAGGTTATTCGGCGATGAGCCACGAAGCATTACGGCAACATCTTCTTCAAACAAGCGTCCTTCCCGCTAAGGAAAAATGCCCTTTTCAAAAGGTATTGTTTGTCGAAGTAGATGGATTATATGTGAAGAGTCAAGAAAAGAAAAAGCGTGGATGGGAGTTGAAATTCGCCGCTGTACATGAGGGATGGAAAGAAAACGGAAAGCGAGTCAGACTCCGAAATAAAAGGCATTTTCTCTATGAAGGAAAAGAACCCTTTTGGCAAGCCTTTGAAACGTTCTTACAGAATCATTATGCGTATGATCCTACCCAAACCTTGCTTATTATTAATGGCGATGGAGCAGGCTGGATAACGGCATGTCGGGAGTATTTTCGGGAACGCGCCTTTTTCACCATGGACCGTTTTCATGTCGCTCGTTCGATGAAGCAACTAATGAAGAGCCATCCTCGATACCGCTACATGAAAAGAGCGTTAAAAAACTACCAGGTAGAAACATTACTTCTAGAGTTGAATAGCGCAGTAGGAACAATGGATACACCAGAAGAAGAAGAAAAACTAGCGCATTTCCTCGGCTTTTTAACGCATCATCAGGAAAACCATAAAAGATTATCGTAGTTGGTTACAGGAGAAAGGCGTGGACACGGCAGCGTATCGTCCAATGGGAAGTGCAGAGGCAATGATGAATCAATTAGCCAAACGATTAAAGAATGGAAGAGCATGGAGCAAAAAAGGGGTCATGAGCATGGCGCGCTTGTGGATTGGATTGAAGGATGACCTATCCATCCAAACGATATATGGGAAATGGGAAGAGGCCACGGAAAAATCAAAGAAAGAGCATCGACCGAAAAGAAAAATATCCACAAAATTAGTAACAGAAACCGTGCGTCAGAACCTGCCATACTTAAATCAAGCGATTGGAAAACCCATTCACTTTGCCTTACAGGGATTAAAAGGTTTTTAAAAAAAGAAAAAAACGAAATTTTGATGAAAGAAAATGTTTAGAAAGCGGATACAAAATTAAAAGTTTTATTTTATAAAAAGGGAGCTAAAAAAACTCCCACAAAAACTTGACTCAATCGTAACAACTGAGTTGTATTTATATGGAATGCTAAAAGGTAGATATTTCTGCCTTTTTAATTTGCCTGTGCTTTTTTTATTGGAAAATAACCAATGGAGGGTAAAATAAGGGAAAAAGTATGTCTTGAATTAGTAAATATAGAAATTGCGTATTTAGATCGGATCGTGTTAACCATACCAAGATTATCTGTACATCAGTTTGATCGAATGGTTATTGTAGGGAAGAACGGAGCTGGTAAGAGCACCTTGCTAAAATTAATGGCAGGTAGGATTCAGCCAGAGAAAGGAAAAATAAATAGTTTTGTAGATTTCGCCTATTTTGATCAATTAAACCCACCTGAGAAAAAAGAAATAGACTATGACTTAATCGGAAAACTTTCTATCCCTAAAACAGCATTAGAAAATTT
Organism: Bacillus sp. T2.9-1; assembly: GCF_950097965.1. Classification (NCBI taxonomy): domain Bacteria; kingdom Bacillati; phylum Bacillota; class Bacilli; order Caryophanales; family Bacillaceae; genus Bacillus; species Bacillus sp. T2.9-1. Next base: position 3,595 of record NZ_CATNHG010000151.1, on the reverse strand, counting down.
TAGTGGAGGGGAGCTTACAAAACTCAAAATAGCAGAGATTTTCTCCAACTATAGGGAAGGCTTATTATTGGATGAGCCAACAACCCATTTGGATAAGTTAGGAAAACAGTTCTTATTAGAAGAATTAGAGTACTATTATGGTGCGCTTATTCTTGTCAGTCATGACCGGACTGTTCTTGATAAATTAGTGACGAAAATATGGGAAGTAGAGGATGGAATCGTAACGGAATATACAGGGAATTATTCCGATTATACTGCTCAAAAGGAACTACAGCGAAAACAACAGCAGGAGCAACATGAGAAATATGTAAAGGAGAAAACACGACTTGTAAATGCGGCGGAAGTAAAAAGAAAAAATGCAGACAAAATCACGCAGGCTAACGGCCATATTTCTAAATAAGGAACAAAAGCAAAAGCTAATAAAATGTTTATGACTAAATCAAAAGATACAAGCCAAAAGTCTGTTCAACGAGCAGCAAAAGCGATGGAACAGCGAGTAGAACAATTGAAAATGGTAGAAGCTCCTAAAAACGAACAACAGTTGCGGTTTCAACAGTCAGAAACGCTTACCATGCATAATAAGTTTCCCATTATGGGCGACAGTATTATGTTGAAAGCAGGAGTAAAAAAATACTGGTTCAAGACGTAAGCTTTCAATTTCCATTAGGAAAGAATATTGTGATTACTGGAAAGAATGGTTCAGGGAAAACATCCCTTTTAAACTATATCATTCATCAAAAAGAGGGAGTTACTATCTCTCCGAATGCTGTTCTTGGTATGTATAAATAGATGGACTATCAATTTATAAAGAACCAATCAGTCAAGGATTATATGAAAGAAAAGAGTGATTATGGAGAAAGTAAAATTCGTTCTGTTCTTCATTCGATGAATTATTCAGGGAATGATTTAAAAAAGAATGTCTGCCAATTAAGTGGGGGAGAAGCTATTCGATTAACATTATGTCAGCTTTTTCTAGGAAGATATAATGTCCTATTTTTGGATGAGCCGACAAACTTTTTAGATATATATTGTATCGAAGCTTTAGAGCGATTTTTAAAAGCATATGAAGGAACAGTCATTCTTGTTTCACATGATCAAGCATTTATTGAGCGTATTGCAGATTATATATCTGAAATCGAAAATAATCAATTAGTTTTGAAGAAATTTGAATAGTACATGGAATCTTGCATGAATTATGCAAGAAAAGTCGGAAGCGTGTTAAATTTGTTTGGTGATTTTATAAAGAAGGGGAGGGCATGAAATGGATGTAATTAAAGGAATGAATCAGGCTCTTCAATATATCGAAGAGCATTTGTCGGAAGAAATAGATATGAAGCAAGTTGCGAGGATTGCTCTTTGTTCTGAGTACCACTTTAAAAGGATGTTTTCGTTTCTCGCTGGGATATCACTAACAGAGTATATTCGTAAAAGAAGGCTAACGATTGCTGCATTCGAGCTAGAGAATAGCCATTTAAGAATTATTGATATTGCCGTTAAATATGGCTATTCATCACCTGATTCGTTTACAAGAGCATTTCAACGTTTCATGGAATAGCGCCTTCTGAAGCGAGAATCAAGGGAATCCCATTAAAGGCATATCCACGAATGTCCTTCCAATTAACCATTAAGGGAGGAGTCGAAATGAATTACCGAATAGAAGAAAAGAATGCTTTTCATATAGTAGGTATGATGAAGAAAGTACCGATTATTTTTGAAGGGGAGAACCCGGAAATCAATGCTATGTGGAAGCAGCTAGGGCAAGAGAAGATTAGTGAACTACTACAACTATTAAATGTGGAACCAAGAGGGATAATTCAAGCATCGACAAATTTTACAGAAGAAAGGATGATGGAAAAAGGTACTCTTGATCATTACATTGGGGTTGCTACAACAGAATCCTGTCCAAAGGACTTTGCAGCTTTAGAAGTGCCTAATCTAACTTGGGCTGTGTTTGAGTCAGAGGGTCCTTTTCCGGAAACAGTACAGACAGTATGGGGAAATATTTATGCCGAATGGTTCCCATCTTCAGGCTATCAACAAATGCAAGGACCTGAAATCCTATCAATTAAAAGTAAAGATTTACAGTCTCCGAAAGTACCATGTGAAATTTGGATACCTGTTAGTAAAAGGTAGCAGCATTTGTAAATAAAGTTTTTTTAGACGGTATAATAAGAGAGAGTTACTTAAGAGAGGGAAGGCGACTCAAAATTTGCCTTCCCATTGCTTAATAATCCAAATGCTTATAATACAAAAGATATTCTTTTTCATTAAGTTTCTTCAATTTATATTTTCGAATATCGTTTTCCAGCTTCTTTTGATCGGTATTTTTATTACTTAGCTTCAATGCAAGCTGATAAAAAATTTCACCTAGAATGTATATGGTACCAGATGAACCTAATTCAAGACCTAATGTTTCTGTCTCTGACAGCTGTGTTTTTGCCAATTCCTCGATTTCTTTTTTATAATCCTCTTTAATTAAAATATGGGATTCTTTGTTTGCAAAGGCGAGCAGTAAATCCTCTGTATTGTATACTTCAAAATAGGCAGTGTTCTTTTCTAATTGCAAAAGTTCATCTAATACTGTTCCTTCGCTTTTTTCGACTGTTTCAGCAATAGCTTGAATGGTTTTTACTGAATAGCTGCTGACATTCTTTTTGTTGACGGCAGCTAGCATTTGTTGACTTATGCCAGTTTGTTTAAAAACATCATAACGCTTTTTTCCATTCTTTTGTAAATAGACGTCAAGTAAGCTCACAATATTAACCACCTTTACTAAATATTTGTTTACTAAAATATATTTTAGTACAGATGGTTAATATTGTAAATGGTAATGTGGTCTTTACGTCATATTTCCAATTTTTGTTGTATTATGATTATTCTTTGTTAAAATAAAAAATTATAGTTTGAAAATGAAATGGGGGAGAAGGTATTGAAATTAGTTTTTATTGTAGGCCCACAAGCAGTCGGGAAAATGACTGTTGGCCAAGAACTAGCAAAAGTAGCTGATTTAAAGTTATTCCATAATCATATGACGATTGATTTAGTTAGTACCTTTTTTGATTATGGGTCAACAGCAGGAAAGAGATTAGTTGAGCTGTTTCGTAAGGAAATATTTGAAGAGGTATCTAAAAGTGATTTAAATGGCATTATCTTCACTTACGTATGGGCGTTTGATCAGAAGGAAGATTGGGATTATGTAAATCAAGTTTGCGAGCTTTTTGAATCAAGAGGAGCAACGGTTTATTTTGTTGAGCTAGAAGCAGTTGTAGAGAAGAGAATCGAACGGAATAAAACCCCAAATCGTCTAGAGCATAAACCAACGAAAAGAGATATCGCTTGGTCGGAAAATGATTTAAAAACATCGATGGAAACTTATCGCTTAAATTCTCTACCAGGAGAAATAAAACAAAGTAATTATTTGCGAATCAATAATACATATATAAGTGCAGAGGATGTAGCAAAACAAATAAAAAAGTCCTGCGGTAATATGTCAAGTACCAAAATCTAAGGAATTGGAAATTGTAAGCCAACCAATACCTAAAAAAGACAATACTTAAGAAACCCAGTAAGATATTAAACCATTTACTGGAAAATA
>NZ_CATNHG010000150.1:0-7088 GCF_950097965.1 Bacillus sp. T2.9-1 | reverse complement strand
CAAGGGTAATTTGCGGTAAAGTAGCCATTATAAGAATCCTTTCTGTGGTTATTTCGTCGTTGTTTTAACCTTATCAGAAATGGATTCTTTTTTCATTTATCAAGTGAATTAACATTTAACAAAAAAGCTTATTGGAATAACGATTGTAACCAATTAATGATTTTCTATGAATAATTCAGGTTCAAGGAAACTATATAATGATATGATAGATGTACGTTATTAAGAACATATTTGCTAAATTATTTCTATTTTTCAACTTAATATAGAACGATTCTATTGAATTTACTAATAATTTACAAAAAAAGAAATTCGGATGGGAGTTCCTTTTAAGCAAAAAAATGGTATAATCATAAAGCGAATTGCCTAAAGGAGGAAATAACTTGAAAAAAGTAAGGAAAGCGATCATTCCAGCCGCTGGACTCGGAACTAGATTTTTGCCAGCAACGAAAGCAATGCCGAAAGAAATGTTACCAATTGTCGATAAGCCTACTATTCAATATATTGTAGAAGAAGCAATTGCTTCTGGGATTGAAGATATTATAATCGTTACTGGTAAAGGGAAAAGAGCGATTGAAGATCACTTCGATTACGCCCACGAATTAGAACAAAATCTTCGTGATAAAGAGAAATTTGAATTGCTTGAAAAAGTTCAATATTCCTCTAATCTAGCAGATATTCATTATATTAGACAAAAAGAGCCAAAAGGATTAGGACATGCTGTTTGGTGTGCGAAAAGCTTTATTGGAGATGAGCCATTTGCTGTTTTACTTGGTGACGATATCGTACAAAGCGATACACCTTGCCTGAAACAACTAATTGAACAATATGAAGAAACACATGCTTCTGTTATTGGTGTTCAATCCGTACCGGACAATGAAACACATCGTTACGGAATTGTAGATCCAAGCGATAGCGAAGGAAGAAGATACCAGGTTAATAATTTCATTGAAAAACCAGCTCCTGGAACAGCTCCATCTAACTTAGCAATCATGGGTCGCTATGTGTTAACACCAGAAATCTTCATGTACTTAGAAAAACAACAAACAGGTGCAGGCGGAGAAATCCAATTAACAGATGCTATCCAACAACTAAACCAAATTCAACGCGTATTTGCATATGATTTCAAAGGAGATCGTTATGATGTTGGCGAAACATTAGGATTCGTAAAAACAACATTAGAATTCGCGCTACAACGTGATGAAATGAGAGAAGAAATTCTTGAATATATGAAGCAAGTGCTTGATAAAGCTGATTTAGATAAAATCAAAGTATTATAAGAAAGAAACGCCTTTTGAGTGCAGGGATATCTGCATTTGAGAGGTGTTTTTTTTTGAAATTTGTGGTGTGAGTGTGGGAGTAATTAGTTAGTTGCTGGTGGTTGGCTGATAAGTTATGTGTTTTGGCTGAAAAGAGCAGTAGTTTGGCTGAAAAATCCCAAGTTTGGCTGAAAAGAGCAGTGTTTTGGCTGATAACCCTCAAGTTTGGCTGAAAAGAGCAGTGTTTTGGCTGAAAAATCCCAAGTTTTGGCTGAAAAGAGCAGTGTTTTGGCTGAAAAATCCTAAGTTTGGCTGAAAAGTGCTGAAGTTTGGCTGATAAACCCTCAATTTTGGCTGATATCCCAATATCTCTTCCCTCGGTTTTGCTTATGTCTTAATGTTTCCAGCCATAATTCCAAATTTCTATCCGAACCGACTCCAAAATTAGAAGTAAAACCACAAAACGGTACCCGAACCGACTCTGCATTTAATCACAACTGCAAGATCCCTTTCCCTCATTCTCCAGTCTACACGCACACCCTCAAAACCCAAAAAAAGCTTTATCACTTGTTCAAAATAACAAGTAATAAAGCCAGTTCTAAAATCAAAGTTTCTAAATTAGTTCACTTCGCTCTTCGCTGAAGTCCGACTCTTCTTTTGCCACAGTTCCTTCACTTTGATGATCGCATCCTCTGTGTTTTGCACATATAAATCGATCGTTTGCTCATCTTTATATTGTAAAGCCGTTCTTTCATAGAGCGGATCATAATAGTAGGTTAACAGCAATTCAACAGCTTCAGCATAGTTTCTAGTCTGTAGAGCTTCTTCCATTTTAGCAGCCGCGGGTGTGTGGATGCGCCGCTTGATTAATTGGAATGCTTCTACACATTCATCATGATGATTGGCTGGAGAATAGCCAGCCAATATATGCTGAACTCGCTCCTCGATTGGCATATGAATAAATAGCTGAAGGCCAGCCTCCTTTTTTTTCAAAAGAAAGTCAGGCAGCAGTACTTTGCCAATCCGTTTGCTTTCACCTTCCATTAAAAAATAAGGAGAAGCAGGAAGCCTTTCGATTTCGCCGACAAGTAAGGAGTCGAAAGTCTTCTGATTATGGGGCTTGAGTCCAATTTGTCCAAAGATGGAGCCGCGATGATTGGCCATTCCTTCCAAGTCCAATACAGGAAGTCCTTCTTGCTTTAAATGCTGTAAAATAACCGTTTTATTGGAACCGGTATAGCCGTTTAAGACAATTGCTTCCTGAGCCATTTCCATTGCATCTAATTGTTGGATAACCCACCTGCGATACGTTCGGAAACCGCCTTGCAAGCGGTAGCTATGAACGCCCACTAAATCAATAACGGTTGCTGCTGTTTTACTGCGCATGCCGCCCCGCCAGCAAAAGACCACTACATCCCTTGATAATTCTTGGAATGACTGAATGAAAGCAGGCAGTTTTGCAGACACAATTTCCAAACCGCGAGCTTTTGCCGCTTCCACACTTACCTGCTTATAAAGAGTCCCAACCTCTGCTCTTTCCTCATCTGTAAAAAGAGGGATATTGATACTGCCAGGAATCGTATGCTCGTTAAATTCAGAAGGAGAGCGAACATCTACTAAAGAAAATTCTTTTTTCTCCCGTAATTCAAATAATCGTTCAATCGTTATATCTTGAAACAAGGTAGCTCCGCCTTTCTCTCACCCAACAAAAATATGACCAGGGCTCTCTTCTGTGACGTCGCCAATGATGGCAGCTTCTACACCAGTGCCAACTAATTCTTGCAGCAATGCATCTGCTTGGTCGCCTTTAACGGAAATCAACAATCCACCAGAAGTAACGGCATCGCATAAAATCAATTGATCGATTTCATCCAATTCAGAGGAGAACGTTACATCGCCTTCTAAATGTGCAAAGTTATTTTTCGTTCCACCAGGAATAACGCCTTCTTGTGCTAATTCTTTTACGCGCGGAAGGACAGGAACTTGCTTGGATGCGATTTTAATAGTGGTATTGCTTCCTTTCGCCATTTCAGAAGCATGTCCAAGAAGTCCAAATCCAGTGACATCTGTACAAGCATGCACCTCATAAGCTTCCATCACTTCTGCCGCCTTCTTATTCAGTGTAGCCATAACTGTCGTAACACGTTCAATTTCTTCTGTTGTCAAAAGGCCTCTTTTAATCGATGTAGTTAAAATGCCGACACCAATTGGTTTAGTTAAAATTAATTTATCAGTCGGCTTAGCACCGGCATTTGTACGTACTTTATCTGGATGAATCGTACCAGTGACAGCAAGGCCAAATTTAGGCTCTTTATCATCAATCGAATGACCGCCGACAAGTGTAGCACCAGCTTCTTTCACTTTATCGCCGGCTCCGCGCATAATATCAGCCAAAATTTCTTTTTCCAATACAGAAATCGGGAAAGCAACAATATTTAAGGCAGTTAGTGGTTTGCCGCCCATTGCATAAATATCACTTAAGGCATTTGCCGCAGCAATTTGTCCAAATGAATAGGGATCATCTACAATCGGTGTGAAGAAATCAACTGTTTGGACAATCGCTAAATCATCTGTAAGTTTGTATACGCCAGCATCATCGCTTGTATCTAAGCCAACAAGAAGATTTGGATTTTTTTCTGCTGGTGGCAGTGTACGAATTACTTCAGATAAATCAGCAGGCCCAATTTTACAGCCGCAGCCTCCTTTTGAAGATAAAGATGTAAGTTTAACGGAATAAGACTGTGTCATATGACACCAACCTTCTTTCTAGTAAAATAAATATTTTTTTTATAAGTTTCATTATCTATTATAAAGCAATGGGAAGCTCAATGCATGCTATGTAGATTGGATGGGAAAAAAAGGAGGGTAAATCTTTTTCGAGTGTCTAAAAATAAATATATGATATAATTTAATCGCACTTAATTTAATGATAACGAAGGTGAGAGAGATGAGTACGTTAACAGAGGAGCAATCAAGCCAAAAAAGAACGTTTTGGTTCGCTTTTCTATTTATAGTAGTTACAGTAATTGGTCTTACTTATGTGAAATGGTGGCCTTATTATCATAAAGCGATCCTTTCTTTTCAAACACATTCTATTGGAGATTCGATTCTCCAAGATCAGATTTCTAACTCTTTTTCATGGAGTGCAGCAGTAAGTTATACGGTTGCCTACTTCCAATCTGTATGGAAAGCAGCAGTTTTAGGTATTCTGCTCGGATCGCTTGTTCAAGTGCTGTTACCGTCAGGATGGCTGTTAAAAGTATTAGGAAAAACTAGCTTTGGCAGTACAGCAGCTGCAGGACTTGCTTCCATTCCAGGAATGATGTGTACTTGCTGTGCCGCGCCAGTTGCGGTTGGTCTTCGCAAAAAGAATGCTTCTGTCGGCGCAAGCTTAGCTTTTTGGATTGGAAACCCGACTATCAATCCAGCAACTTTAATTTTTATGACATTCGTCCTTTCTTGGAAGTTTACATTATTACGACTTGTGATTGGACTAATTTTAACCTTTGGCATTAGCTATCTCGCTAATCGGTTTGTAAAGGATACACCATCTGTATCTGTTGATAAATTAATAGAAGATGCCGAAGAGGATAAGCGTTCCTTTATGAAAAGATGGCTTGCTTCTTTAGGAAGCATGATTCTTTATGTTGTTCCGGCGTATGTTCTATCTGTTTTAATATTAGGAGCTGCACGCTTTTGGATTTTCCCACAATTAAGTGACAGCATGTCTAATAGTTTGATTGCTATTCTGATTTTTGCCATTGCTGGAATGCTCTTTGTTATTCCAACAGCAGCAGAAATCCCAATTATCCAAACCCTTATGATGATGGGGCTTGGGGCAGGGCCAGCTGCCGCTTTGCTTATTACATTGCCAAGCATTAGCTTGCCTTCCTTATTAATAGTCGCTAAATCCTTCCCAAGGAAAGTGCTCGTATTTGTCAGTCTTTCCGTTGTTGTATTAGGCATTATCAGTGGATTAATAGGAAAAGTAATTTTATAGTAGCCAAGGATCCGCATGTGTCAAAACACGGCGGATCTGTTCTTATTGATGACATCGGTCGATGAACGTACGATTAATTCTGGTTCATAAATAGTTGATGAATCGAGTTCTTTGCCCTCAACTACTGCAATAATGAATTTTGCGGCATCGATTCCCATACGGCTTTTGGGATGAGCAATGGTTGTTAGGTTTATTTCTTCTGCTAAAGAAGAATCATCAAAACCGATAAGAGAGACATCCTCTGGTACGGATAATTGTAATTTTTGTAAAACCTTTAAAGTAGATTGTGCGACGAAATCGTTGTAACAAACAATTGCAGTGGGCATCGTCTTTTTGTTTGTAAGCGTATTCAACAATTTCTCCTCAAAATCATCACATAATTGTTCCGTAGTAAAGGTTACCATAAGCTCCGGAACAATCGGAAGCTTCCCATTTCGCATCGCCTGCAAAAAGCCCTTCATCCGATTGACTCCCTGCAAATCATCCGATTTAAAGATGCCTAGAATTTGTCCATGACCAAGTTTAATCAGATGCTCTGTCGCCATATATCCTCCTTTGACATCATCCATGATGAAATGAAAAGGAGAAAGCTGCGAATAAAACTGATTAATCATCACATACGGAATATTACGTTCCTCCAGCTCCAGATAATAGTCCATATTGGGATTAAATTGACTGCTTTTCGTAGGCTCCAAAATAAGTCCATCCATTTTCAAATCAAGGAGATTCCGAATACATAGGCGTTCTTTGGCATGATCATTTTCCGTACAAACTACTGTTAAGGAGTAGCCTCTAACCTTTAAGTAGCTCTCCATTCCACGAATGATTGATGGGAAAATATAATCGGATATATACGTTGCCATCACCCCAATATTCTTCCCATTTGTTCGGTTATCACCTATTTTACTAGCAAAAGGCTCCCCACAAAAAGTGCCAACACCCGGCTCCCGATAAAGCCACCCATCATCCACAAGCTCTCCAATCGCTAGGCGAACCGTATTCCTGCTTACATCAAACAGTTTAGAAAGCTCATACTCCGAATAAATCCGCTCCCCGGGCTTCACTCTCCCATCCATCACCCAATCCTTTACCGCCTCTACCACCATTAATTTCTTCGAATGTCGCCCCACCATTTAGTCCCCCTTTAATTGAAAATCTGTTACTTCTAAGAAATGCAGACAATTCCGAAGATATACTTAATTCCGGTTTTTTATTCAAGATTGTTGGGTTTTGGGTTGATGGAGGTGTAAGGGAATTGGGGGAGAGTTGCAAGTGAAAGGAGGGGATTGCAAGTAAAAGTGTGAGTGTCGCAAGTGAAAGTGTGGGAGTTGCAAGTAAAAGTGCGAGTGTCGCAAATAAAAGGGTTGAAGTTGCAAGTAAATGTATGAAAGTTGCAAGTAAAATGCCAAAACTAGCAAATAAAGAGGTAAAAGCCGCAAATAAAAGATTTGAAACCGCAAATAAACTCCCACCTCACCACAATCCAATATCAAATTGCGCAAAAAATTACACTAGCAAGTTAATTCTACCTACCTTTCTAAAATAGGACATAAAACCTCTATTACCACCAACTATTATTTGTATAAAGCGAAAATTAGTATAGACATTTAAATTTTTAAGCATATACATTATAATGAAAACGATAACAGAAGAGAAGATGAATAACATTATAATTACTAGATTAGAAGACTCAACGACAAAAGATAAAGTCCTGCGGTAATATGTCAAGTACCAAAATCTAAGGAATTGGAAATTGTAAGCCAACCAATACCTAAAAAAGACAATACTTAAGAAACCCAGTAAGATATTAAACCATTTACTGGAAAATATTG
>NZ_CATNHG010000149.1:0-8094 GCF_950097965.1 Bacillus sp. T2.9-1 | reverse complement strand
CTCTCCAATAAAGAGTTGATTAGCTCATTGCTAAACTCTAGCTTTTTATTACTTATTGTCATTCTATAACATTCGTTATAAAACGATTATTGTTGACGTTTGTTTGTTCAGTTTTCAAAGAGCAATTCGGTTGTTGCTATCAGAAGCAACTTTTATATAATACCATATTCATCAAGTGAAAGTCAATAACTTTTTTCAAGATATCTTTTCACTATTAAATTATCATATTATGTTGCTATCAGAAGCAACTTTTATATAATAACAATTATCTATTTAATCGTCAACTGTTTTTTACGTTTTTTTTTTACAATTCTATTAAACTCTTAGAATATATAACTGGAGCATGCTTCGAACTATCTATTCTAATTAACCCTATTCGGTTAATTTCCCCTTCTAGCTTTTCACTTATCTTTAAACAATAGCTATATGCTTCCTGCAACTCTTCTTTAGAAAGTCTATTAGCTAAGGTACAATGTGGAACCCATTTATCTGGAAGATATAATGACTCTTCATCATTGTTAAATGAATCAAAATGTCGATGATGACTCGAATGTAACTCGATTAACTCTTTAGTTACAGTTGGAGAATAAAATAGTGTTGGCGTATTTATAAAAGATCCTACAGTTTGAAAATCAACCTGGATTTTCCCCTTATTTCTATAGAAGGTTTCCATCTCATGTATAAAGTGCGTAAGAGAGACTTCCTTATAGCTTGCTAGAGTAATATGAGGTACTCTATCCTCCACTTCTCTCGCATAATAGGAGATTCCGTTACTCTCTAATTCTTCCCATATCTTTTTTATTCTTTGTTCTAATACTACATCAAATAATGCAATTACTGCATACATCCCACTCTTCTCCTTCAGTATAAAAAGTCTTTTATTTTTTTCAAAACTAAATTTTCTCTAGCAACCCAAGGATTGCAATTAAATTGAGATACGGCATATTCATTTTCTTCTATAGCCTTACCCACGGATATCCATACAGGTTTAAAATCGAGTTCAAACTCATACGCATCTAACTCTTTTTCCACTTTTCCCTTATTCGTAAGCTCACACATGTAATAATGAGATACCATTTGAAAATATGCTTGCTTATCGTCCTGATCTACTTGATTTTCTATTACTTTCCCCATACATTCTTTAACTGTGCAATGAGTATAACCAGTTTCTTCTTTTACCTCCCTCCATAGCGCTTCTTCCAGTCCCTCATTTCCTTCAACTCCTCCCCCTGGAAATTTAAAGTCACCTTTATTTGTTTGCATAAGTAAAACCTTTTGCTTTTCAATTATTACAGCCCTTACCGCTACTCGCCGATGAATCTTATGATGTTCATCGCTTATATCCAGACCAATCCTTTCATTAAACCGCATCTTATAACCCCTTTCCATCCTTTCTGTTTTGATCCCCATGAAATATATTAATAATAAATTCACGATCTGGTACTTTCAAAGTCTCATACGACTCAAAGAAAAAGGAATTATCATAAACTACTTTTTCTAGACTAATTTCTATTTTCTTCTTATCTATATTTCCAATTGCATATGAAGCTATTGGTTGAAGATTACACCCAAAAGATCCTGGATTTAGAAAAGCCTTTTTTTGCTTTGAAAAAAATAAATGGGATGATTGTGTCCAAAACAGATCAACTCTTTATTATACCCTTTAAATAAACCGTTAATAGGTTTGAATGACGGTTCAACAATTTCACTAAAGGGTTCTTGGCTAATATGACTATTTCGTTTTGATTCTTTTATATGATAATGTGTAAATAGAACCGAATGACCTTCTATTATTGTATCAATAGTTTGTGGTAACTTTTCTAAATTAGGAATATAGGATTTATTCATATTATCTGCGATCCATTAATGATGTACTTTGATGCGCGTAATGACTGAGAGGATACTCTTCTCTTTTAAGTAGCGCCAGAATCGCTTCATCATGGTTACCTGTAATCATTGAACTGTCCATTCTGGAAAACAAAAGGCCTAAAACCTCGTTTGTATCTGGTCCTATCCCCTAAACAATAAATTCTTTCCTTGTATCTATTTCTTGCAGCACAGCGTTCAAAGCCGGACCATTTCCATGAACGTCGGTAATGATTCCAATCTTCAGCTATTCCTACTCCTTTTATGAGGAAGTATATATACTCTTGATTGATACGACTAAGGAAAACAGTTTCTGCAAACCCTTCTCTCAATCATTCATCTTACTTCTCTCATATATTTAACTACATTCCGATTTTTGACCGTATCTCTGTATTTTCCAACACCTAAAAAGTCTATGAACACCAATTTTTTCAAAAAAATTCAGAATTGCATAAATTTAATAAAATTTTAACATACATCCCTATTATTGAGTACACCTCACTTTCTCTAATTTAAGGAGGAATTATCGTAAAATAAATGTAGCCTTAAAAAAATAATTATATTTAATGAACGATTTACTGAGATTAACCGTCTTATGATTTGAAAAAGAAAGGAGGCATCGATTTAACTTTGGACAACGGGAAAAGACTTATTAAACTTGCAAAGGAAGGAAATGAAGATGCCTTCATAGATTTATTTCAATTACACTATTCATTCCTATATAAATATTTACTAAAACTTACTTTAAATGAAGAAATAAGTTCAGATCTTACACAGGATACCATGCTTAAATGCTACGAAAACCTTAATTCTTTTAAGGGAGACAGTAAGTTCTCAACCTGGATGATTTCTATTGCTTCACGACTATATATCGACCAACTTCGAAAAAAGAAACGGGAAGTCAATTGGTTAAATCAAACAAAAATAGCTTTATCACGACAACTAACATGGAAAGCGAATTCCAAAGGGATAGAATGGAGTGACACATTTACTGATTTTAATAATTTAGAAGCAGAGTTTCGTATCCCCATCCTTCTTCATCATTATTACGGCTACACGTATGAAGAAATCGGCGAACTACTTCAGATTAAAGCAGGAACGGTTAAATCTCGGGTTCACAACGGCATCAAAAGACTTAGAAAGGAGTGGGCAGCCTATGACGAAAGATCATAATCAAACAGATAAGCTTATTGAGGATTTACAAAAAGATTGGAATCACCTTGAAAATCTTCCTTTCAGCAAGGAACCTTCTTCATTTTTCATAAAAGAGCAGCTACAATACTCTCAACTAAAAAAGAAAAAAGCTTTCTATAAAGAATTGAAGCTGTTTATGGTAACAGCCGTCCTTTTACTGAGTTTTTTATCAATGATTGCATTCCTAGACTTTCAAACCATAGTCATTATGGAGGTTATATCTATTATAGTTGCTCCTCTAATTTACTTTATATTAATACACAAACAAGAAGGGAAGATATTTGATGACAGAAATTAATCCTTATTTATTAATCTTGCTTTTCCTCGCTCTGTTAGCACAGGGAACTTTTCTGTTTATTCATGCGAAAAAAAATGCAAGCATTGCATGGTTTTGGGGAATTTGGGGATTGATTTCGCTTCCACTTCCATCAATTCTTTACTTCCTACTAATTATCTTGCCTAAAAAAAGAAAAGTACGAAAGGAGAAATAACTTTGGAAGAATTATTACAAGTAAACTGGTCATTAATAGCTCCCGTCCTTATTCTCCAATTCATATTAATGCTCACTGCTCTCATTAGCTGCATCAAGCAAGAAGAAACAAACGGACCAAAATGGTTATGGATTCTACTTATCCTAATCGTTAGTTTATTCGGATCCATTTTATATTTTGTAATAGGAAGAAAAAATACTTAAGGAGGCATTAAGATGTTCGTACAAGTGAATCAATTACAAAAGCGTTTTAATGACCATCAAGCGATTAAAGGAATCACTTTTCACATTAAAAAAGGTCGTTGCACAGCACTATTAGGGCCAAATGGAGCTGGTAAGACAACCACGCTTCATATGCTTGCGGGTTTGCTATCCCCGACAAAAGGCTCTATATCTTATAACGGAGAAAAGGATTATCGTAAACATATTGGTTTTATGCCCCAACACCCCACTTTTTTTAATTGGATGACTCCCGTGGAATTTCTGTATTTCGCTGGAAAACTATCAGGTGTTCCTAAACAACGTTTAATAGAATATGTTAATAACAGCCTTTCATTCGTTGGGCTAACAGAGGTAAAGAACCGAAAGATCGGAGGTTTTTCTGGTGGAATGAAGCAACGGCTCGGATTAGCACAAGCTATTTTACATCAGCCAGAACTATTGATCCTAGACGAACCAGTTTCCGCCTTAGACCCTACAGGGAGAAGGGAAGTTTTAATACTTATGGAAAAATTAAAAGAAAGGATGACAATCCTTTTTTCCACACATGTCCTTCATGATGCAGAACAAGTTTGCGATGAAGTTCTTATGTTAAAGGAAGGAGAAATAAAGTGGGAGGGTTCTTTAATTGACTTAAAAAAAGTCTTTTCGCATACAGCTATCCATATTGAAACAATAGAACCTATAAAGAATGCATTCGATGAATTATTAAAACCGGAAGCTATTCACTTTACGACTGATAATAATGCAACTATTTTAGAAATTACACCTTCTTTACAAACAAATGATTTATTAACTGCCCTAATAAGCAGAGGATACACAATACAACGATTTGAAGTTATGGAGGATTCTTTAGAGGATGCCTATATGAAGGTGGTAGACATATGAAAAACTTTTTAACTTTATTTCAAAAAGAAATGCTAGAAAGTAAAAGAAACGGGAAATGGATCTGGCTTCCAGTTGTAATGATGATTCTAGGCGTCTCCCAACCAATTTCAACTTACTATATGCCACAAATTATTGAAAAAGCTGGAAACTTACCCGTGGGAGCGAAGATTGAATTCCCAGTTCCTACAGGAGCAGAAGTGCTCGCAGCTACTTTATCTCAATATGGAACAATTGGTACTCTTTTATTCGTCCTAGCCACGATGGGAATTATTTCTCATGAACGGCAAAATAATGTGCTTACCCTTATTATGGCACGTCCTGTTTCTGCCTTTCAATACATAGCCAGTAAATGGTCAAGTCAAGTTATCATCGCATTATCTTCTCTATTTTTAAGCTATGTTTTGACTTGGTACTATACTAATTTACTGTTTTCACCTGTTCCTTGGATAGATGTACTCACTAGCTTCCTAATATATAGCCTATGGATTATTTTTATTCTCACTTTCACAATTTGGATAGCAACACTCTTAAGAAATACTGGCGGTATCGCAGGCGTAAGCTTAACATTCCTAGCTGCACTTTCCTTACTCACTGGACTTATAACCAAATATATGAAATGGAGTCCTGCAACACTTCGAAATGGAGCAACAAGTATTTTAATGCACAATCAAAGTAATGACATATTCCTTCTACCTATTTTTACAACTATCCTATCATCAATAATTCTTTTAGCACTAGCAGTATTCACATTTAGGCGATTGGAGCGTTTCTAATAATGTCACCCTATTTCAAAATAAGAAAAGATTATGCTACCCCAAAAGAACTACTTATACCAATTCTACCCATAAGCATCTACCAAATAGATGCATATGGGTTTAAATAGAATATAATCCATAGATAGATCTTTCTCCTTCCACTTCCCCTGTTTTATTGCTAAACTGTTAGTTATTCATTCAATGTGTATACATGTCAAAATTAATCGAAGACTAGCTGAAGCATTATTTATTATTTCCTATTATCCGTTATAGGATAATCCTAAAAGTTATTTATAGCGGATCCACCGATGCTGCTTTGAAAAAACAAGAGCGGCAACTCCAATTAATATCACGCCCATGATAGCAGGAGTAGAATGGCTAACTCTTCCATACAACTGTCCACCAATAATCGGTCCAATGAATCGAGCTAGCGATTGAATACTTTGAGAACCACCCAGGATACGTCCCTGTTCGTTAAGGTCAACGGATTTTGAAAGCATGCCATTAAATGCTGGACCAAAGATAGAATCTCCGAGTCCAAAGAAAATCATTCCTACGATAAAGACTGGATAATACGCATTGAATGCTGAAACAGCAATAAAACTAAAACCTATCATTTCACTTATCATACCTAAAAGTGCAATTTTTTTATCTGATAAATATTTAAGTAACCTTGGCATAATAATTGCTTGAGAGAAGATGTCAAGCACCCCTATTATTGAAAATACCAACCCGACAAGCAACGCCCGCCACGCAAATGTATCTATTGAAAATTGAGAGAAAATAGCTTGTAATGATCCATTAGGAATCCAAATTAAGAATCCAGCAATCATGAGCCATTTAACAAATTTAAAAGAAAAAACATTTGATAGTTGTATAAACGGATTAAGATATTTAGGAGAAATACTAGAAGAGCGTCTAGACTTTTCAAGACTTTCAGGCATAAAGAAATATCCATATATAGCATTGAATAATGTAATTACGGCGCCTGCATACATAGGTACACTATTCCCGAAATTCGCAAGTACTCCACCGATTGTAGGACCTAGAGTAGTCCCAACCCCGACAACCGCACTAATCCAACCAAAGTATTTAGTGCGTTCATTAGAAGGAGTGATATCAGCAAAGTAAGCAAAAATTGCTGATATTCCCCCCCTGTTAAACCTTCTATGATTCGTCCAAGAAAAAGGACCCAAAGCGCCCCTCCAAGACCAAATACAAAATAGCCTAGAGCAGAACCGAGCAGACTAATAATTAAAACAGGACGACGACCATATCTATCACTTAATGCTCCTAAGACCGGTGCTGCCAAGAATACAGAAAGTGCGTAGATAGAAGAAAGCAATGTTACCGCCGTAGCCTGAGCGCTTGGATTACTGGTATAAGATTTTACTAAAACAGGTAAAACGGGGATTACAATAGTCAAACCCATACCAGTTAAAAAGACTGAGATAAACCCAAATGTTAGTGCATGTTTATTGATTGAAATCTTCATACTATTTCTCTTTCTACTTTTTTTGTTTCTATGTCAACAAAAAAGTTTACTCCATTATTGTTTCTTCGTCAACAATAAACAAAAATAAAAAAATACCACTTTATCTCGTGATATTTTTCAAATGATACCTGTATCGACCAATGAAACGAAAAATAGTATCAAATTCATCATCAGTCATATTTTTAAATACTTCATTGTCACGTTTAAGAAACAGCCCATGTAATTCTTGATGGATATTATTTATTTTCTGCCCATTAGCTGTTAACCGAAAATATATTTCTTTTTTATTTTCAGCATTTTGATAACTCTCAATAATATTTTTAGCTAGAAGCTTCTTGGTGAGCTTACTTATTGCGCCTCGAGTCATATAACTTGCAGCTGCAAGTTTTGTCACATTTGCATTTGGGATTAGGGCAATATTTTCGATTAATTCTATTTCATTCAATGTATATCCATTTAGGGCCGATTCAAGTTCTGGTTTATTAAGCCAAATTATTTCATTGCATAAATCCATAAGCTCGCTCATTAACTGCTGTCTTTTATCCATGATAAATCCTCCCTGATTTATATTCAGTATACCCAGATTTTGTTTCTGTCGCAACAAAGTGTAAGGATACTACGGAAATATAATATTACGAAATACTACTTTTTCCACACAAAAAGACCTAAAGGCTTAATTACCTTTAGGTCTTTTCAATTTGCCTGGCGACGTCCTACTCTCACAGGGGGAGAACCCCCAACTACCATCGGCGCTTTAGAAGCTTAACTTCCGTGTTCGGTATGGGAACGGGTGTGACCTTCTCGCTATCGCCACCAGACTTATTTAGTTAGAGAATTATTCTCTCAAAACTAAATCATTTAGAAGTAAACCATTTTGCCAAGTAATCTTACTTAGCTTGCGCTAAGCATTATTGTCCAGCTCCAACGCCTATCGCCTATCAAACTTCCGATCATCTCTTTTGCGTAAGTCAACATCGATTCACTTACGTTCATCGTGTTTCCTTTATCGAAAGAACAAGCTCTTCCAGTTTATACGCCGATAAACAGGCGTTTCCGCTTTTCATTTTAGTTAAGTCCTCGATCTATTAGTATCAGTCAGCTCCACATGTCGCCACGCTTCCACCTCTGACCTATCAACCTGATCATCTTTCAGGGATCTTACTAGCTTACGCTATGGGAAATCTCAT
>NZ_CATNHG010000148.1:0-8291 GCF_950097965.1 Bacillus sp. T2.9-1 | reverse complement strand
TGATTTGAATGGAAAGAATGGATTTCCTTTCCATTCAAATCATCAGGCCAGCAAGCGTAGCGCGGTAGCCTTGACTGAACACAACACTAAAGTAACTAAATGCGACAACTATGTTGACAAACACCGAGAAACGACATCTGCTAAAGTCCCGCTAATTCCACTCATGGTGTCTGCTTGTTCGGAATTTCCGAGTGCTAGCTGATCTATTGTATTAACGATTTGTGTAATGGAGCTCACATTTTCATCTGTGTTTTTAGTAAGGTGATTGGATTGATTAGTAACCGTGGAAGACACTATTTGCAGTTCGGAAGTAATATTCTTAAGTGCTTTTCTAGTTTCATATAGTGCTCTTGCCATATTCCCTGTTTGGTCTTTTATTTCTACTAATTTTTCTAAGTCATCATCTGTATCAGCCAAATCTAAATCGGCTGTTTTCTTTGCAAATTCCGTCACCTTCACAATCGGTTTTTCGATTGCTTTGCCTAAAATATAAGATAAGATAATACCAATAATTAATGAAATAATTAATCCCCATAATATGGGTGTAGGAATCATAAAGCCAGTTTGCATTGGCTGTGCCGCGCCAATACTTGGATCAGCAGTAGCTGTATCGCTGCCACTCCCATTCATAAATAAAGAGGCACTTACATTAATAATAGCTACTAACACTGAGTTTAATAAAGATAAAAGGATAATCTTTGTTGATATTTTTTTCATATAGTTATGACCGCCGTTTACAATTTAATTTTTGAATGACCAATATAATTATATTGGAATTTCTTAGATGTAAAATATATAATATTCAAAAAGATTATATATTTCTAGCCTAATCATTAGGAAAATAGTTATCTTGTTTTTCCAATTCTCTTTAAAACTTGCTAAAAAGTCTTCCGCGATCCTCCTTAATGTGAAAATCTGAGTATAAAGTCCTGTTTATGGTTCTTATTATTACTATTTAACCTTAATTTATCCTTAAGAGAGAATATAGGCGGAAGTCTGATAGTAGGAAATTAGTTGAAAAAGATAGAATAGTGCGGAGAAATAATTTTAAAATAAGCAAATATGGCAACTAATACAACGAGGTGAGTAAATGTTTTTTGAAATGACTTATCAAATAAGAGTATCGGATATAGTGAACGGAATAAAGTGGTACAGTACTTTTTTTCAAAGGGAACCGGATTTTGTTCCCCATGAAGGGTTTGCAGAATGGGAAATACTGCCGGGATGCTGGCTGCAAGTGGCAGAAGGTATTCCATCCGAAGGAAGCGGACCGCTCCGCTTT
The DNA here is from genome assembly GCF_950097965.1 of Bacillus sp. T2.9-1. Classification (NCBI taxonomy): domain Bacteria; kingdom Bacillati; phylum Bacillota; class Bacilli; order Caryophanales; family Bacillaceae; genus Bacillus; species Bacillus sp. T2.9-1. The sequence continues at coordinate 7,009 of NZ_CATNHG010000148.1, read as the reverse complement.
GCCGTAAAGGATATTAACTTCGAGCAGGATCGGTTAAGGAGCGAGTTAGAAATAGAAGGTTTACAGATAGAAGGGAGGGCAGAGGTGCCAGTTAGATGGGGAACTTTCCAGGATCCATGGGGAAATCAGATTGGTTTGTTTGAATACAACGATAAAGAGGAAGAACGAGAACGAATGATGGCTATTTTAAGCAAACAGCTGTAAAGGAAAAGAGGGACTAATTTGCAAGATAAGATAAATGCTATAGTAGAAAACATGCTACCAACGGCAAAAGGGAAAAGAGTAGTCGTAGGTATAGACGGGCTAAGCCGGTCTGGAAAAACAACCATGGTAAAAAAACTAGAAGCAAGTCTCCTTGAAAGAGGACTTTCTGTGAAAGTTTTACATATAGATGATTATATTGTAGAAAGAAATCGGCGTTATCATACTGGTTATGAGGAATGGTATGAATACTATCATTTACAATGGGATGTCCAAGCATTACAGGAAAAACTTTTTAAAAAGCTCAAAAATGCAACAGAAATACAGTTGCCTACATATAATTCCCAATCGGATACCCAACAAATAGAAATAATTTCATTGTTACATACTGACTTAATCATAATGGAGGGAGTTTTTTTACAACGAATAGAATGGAGAGATTTTTTTGACTTTATTCTTTATTTAGATTGCCCAAAAGAAATTAGGTTTTCACGAGAAAGGAAAGAAACGCAGCTGAATCTAGATAAATTCAAAAATAGGTACTGGAAGGCAGAGGATTATTATATTGAGAAAGAATGTCCGAAAAAACGCGCAAATATCGTATTTCACGTTTAAGGGAAAAGGGCGACAAGATAGGGCAAGTGATTTTTTTTTTGCAATATGGTGGATTCTCCTCATTGTTGCCCCTTTTTTGGCTGTAGAAGAGTAAAGAGTGTCCTCTATTGGGAAAGAAGAATAGAAGAGTGCAAAGGAGATAGACTTTGTATTAAATAGTCATCACTAGAATGTAAAGGTAACTTGACGTTAAGTTTCCTTTACATTTATACTGTAAAGGAATATAGGTGGTGATGAATTTGAAAAATAAATTAAGTGAACATAGAAAGCAATTTGGTTTGTCTCAAGATAAATTAGCTGAAAAGTTAGGTGTTTCCAGACAAACAATTATTTCAATTGAAAAGGGGAGATACAATCCATCCCTCCCTTTAGCAATGATGATCGCCGAAATATTTCAAACAAATGTGGAAAATATTTTTATCTTAGAAGAAGGAGATTATAAATAAATTTTGCTTACAAATTAGGAGGGAGTATATATGAAATCAAGGTTAGGTTATATAGTCATTGGTTTTCTTTTATTGATAGAAAGTGGTTATTTCCTATATGGTGGAATGACAGGTGATTTTCCATTATCTCCAACTTATGCACTAATTCTTGCGTTATCTGTTATGTTTCTTTCTCTTGGTTATTTGCATCCACAATTTAAGAATAAAGATGAAAGAATGAAAGTAATACGAGAAAAAGGAATGTTTTACTCCTATTTTATTATAATGTTTTATTTTTTTCTGTTTATTATATTAATTCACTTTCAAGTTATTAGTATAAGTGCAATGGGAATTGTTTTAATTCTTGCTGCACTTACTATTATGACAGTCTTCCTTTCGATGGTTGTTTTATCTTTGATTTTATGATGAGGGGATTAACTAATAATGAAAGTGGCTGCTAATTTCCTTGTTGTTTCATATGGATTCTATTTCATGTAAATTTAACGATTTATGGTAAAATAAGGTTATGTTTTAACGGGAATATAAGTTATTTGACTGAAGAAGTTAGTTTTTATTCAGACAGAATGAGGTGATTTTTTTATTGAAAACGTTAGAGCAAGATTCTCAGTACATTAGGTCTGTAAGTCTTAAAAGAGACCATATTTTATCTTATGACAACTTTCCGCTTAATCTGCCAACTATTCAGAACTTAAATGAATTACAGTTTCATCCTAATGTTACTTATATTATCGGTGAAAACGGAATGGGAAAATCAACATTACTAGAGGGGATTGCTATTGCATTAGGATTCAATCCAGAAGGCGGCACATTGAATTTTCATTTTTCGAGTTATGACTCTCATTCAAATTTAGACGAATACTTACGTTTAATCAAAGGAGTAAACCGGCCAAAGGAACACTTTTTCTTTAGAGCTGAAACTTTTTATAATGTAGCAACCAATATAGAAGATTTAGATAAAGAAGAACCATTTTTGGGTCCCAAAATTATAGATTCTTATGGAGGTAAATCACTTCATGAACAATCCCATGGAGAATCATTCTTTGCCGTATTTAACGAGCGTTTTCAAGGAAATGGTTTATATATTTTAGACGAACCAGAAGCAGCCTTGTCACCCTTAAGACAAATGACGATGCTGGCTAGAATCAATGAACTTGTTAATAAAGGATCTCAATTTATCATCGCTACCCATTCGCCGATAATTATGGCATATCCAAATGCTAAAATCATCCAAATTACAGAAGAAGGATTAAGTGAGTCTAAATTGGAAGATACTCAACATTATTCTATTATGAAACAGTTTTTTGCAGATAAGAACCGAATATTACACCACCTTTTCAATTAACAAGAATTTATAGCATAGGACAGATTATACTTATCTAGTATTGGATAGATAAGTTAACTAGGCATCTGAATAGCAATGATTCAATTAAAATGTTCGAATTGTTCATTAAGCTAGGGATGCAATCCTAACAATCTAAACAAACTTGACAATACGAAGCAAAGACAGGAGTGAGGTTATGAAATTTCTGCTTACATCTGGAGGCGTCAATAACAAAATCATACACGACGCACTGGTTGATATGCTAGGAAAGCCGATTGCTGAGGCAAACGCTCTGTGCATTCCCACAGCGATGTATGGACATCCTTGGGTTGGCCCTGGAGTCAAAGCATGGCAGTTCATCAGTGGAAAAGAAGAGAATCCCATGGTCAACCTTGGCTGGAAGTCAGTTGGCGTGTTGGAGCTTACAGCACTTCCAAGTATCGACGAAAACCAATGGATACCACTTGTTCAAGAAACAGATGTACTGCTAGTGTCAGGCGGCGACGCCCTTTACCTGTGCCACTGGATGCGTCAATCTGGACTGGCAGACCTTTTAACATCACTGAACTCAGTTTATGTGGGAATGAGTGCTGGGAGCATGGTTTTGACACCTAGAATAGGAGAATACTTTGTTGGCTGGACTCCACCAAGTGGAAGTGATGGAACACTGAGAATAGTTGATTTTTCCATTTTTCCGCATCTAGATCACGAGATGCTGCCAGGAAATACCATGGCTGCTGCAGAGAGATGGGCAGTCGAGATACAGGGACCTGCATATGCAATTGATGATCAAACTGCAATCAAAGTAGTTGACGGAGCGGTAGAAGTTTTATCTGAAGGGCAATGGAAACTATTTACACCTTGAGCATGATATACGCCCGCTTCTTTAAATAATTTCATGGAATAGTGGGATAGTTCGACATGTTTGGTGGCGTTGCTGTGTAGCTTACCTAGCAAGGGCGGATGATCATAACTCAGCAACTACTGTCTAAATTCAATAGTAGTAAATGGCACTGGATTTTTTAACGCTCATTCAGAATTAATAGATCCTTTAAAATAGGGAAGATTAGAGGCAAAAAACAAAAGAGACCAAAAGGAAGTAACTATCCTTTTTTGGTCTCTTTTATTTTTATAGGGATTTCATAAATTATGCTTCATTATTCAAATTGCTATTTAAATTGAGCAAGCCTTTTTTGAAAAGATAATCTTTCACACTTCCAATAAATATCTGCTGAAATAATGCTAATCTTAGAATATACTATTATCATTGGGTTAATGTTGTTAATTAATCCTAACATTCCAAGATTTTTAGCAGGAATAATATAAAACTACCATGGGAGAGCATAGAATGAACAAAAAAATAAACTATTTAATCATGATTTTAATGACGATTGTTATGGTTGGTTGTGCCAATGTAGAAGATACTTCAAATAAAAATGGAGAAACAGAAATACAAGAAGTAACCACTGTTAATACAAATGAAAATAGTGAAGAAGAAACGAGCACGAAGGATGACGATGAATCAGTAGTAGAAGAGACACAAACCGAGCCAAATAATGAACTGTTCGCAGGGTATAAACTTATGGAAGTTGATGGAGGAGATCTGTCTGGACACCGTGAATCAAACGTTGTCGTTGACATTGGTTATGGCGACCGTGAATATTGGGCATTTACCAATGAATACGGGCAATTAGTACGTGTTGTAGCTGATGAAATCATTCTTCAAGATGACGATAATGAACCTGTATTATCTTCTGGCAGATACTATCCCGACGAGGCGAAGGTTCCTGGTGTGGAAAGTGATGTTTTAGATGAAGGACATATCATTGCCGATTCACTTGGAGGGGTCTCAAATGCTTATAATATTACCCCACAAGATAGTACGCTAAACCGACATGGTGATCAAGCTTATATGGAAGAAGTGATCCGCAAGGCAGGCGGAGCGACAAATTTTGAAGCAATTATCACCTATCCGAATACAGAAACGCAAATTCCCTCCAGTTATCAGTATACCTATACAATAAAGGGAAATGTCATTACGGATTCATTTGACAATGTGAATCCTGATGAAGTAAACGAATCTCTTGGTTTAACAGATAGTGAGCCTACCGATTCAAGTAGTTCCAACACAAATGAGGATATTTCCAGCATTGATACAAATGGAAATGGTATGGTGACAATCGCAGAAGCAAAGGCAGCCGGTTTCAGTATGCCAATAACAAGTGATCATTGGTTGTACAAATATATGCGCGATAATGATAACGACGGGATGGTAGGAGAATAAGCGACTAGAACTTTAGAAGATTGGAAAACTCCTCCCATACTAGGGAAATGATTTGAATTCATTCATCGAAGCAACAGATAAAAAGTCCAAAGAAAAAGATTGTTAGCACTTTGTGGGTAATAAAAGGGAGAGAAATTAGTAACAGTTTCCATTAGAAAAATAGGAAACAAATTATACGAAAAAATGCAGCTGATACAATCAGTTGCATTTTTTTTTATACTTATAAACATATTAATAGACACCTAATTTGATTTTTGAAAAGCACTAAGTTAGCTCACTTGTTCTGTGTTTGAGTCACCTTAGCTGCAGTTGATTTCACAATGTATGCTTATAATGCTACTATTGTGAATCAAAAATCTGATATGGTTTTCACACATCTTCTTGGAGAAAGGATAAGGTTAAAATTTTTAGAGGGTAAGAGAGAGTGAGGAGGGTTGTAACCTAAGTTATTAAAATATGCATAAGCAGGGAGTATAGAGTGTTTGAAATCCTTCTATATAGATTTTTGGCACTTTTTATTTATATTTTAATTGGTATGTCAACACTAAACTGAACAAAATTATTAAGGAACACATACCATATAGTTTCTAAATAATTGGTACTTAGACGAAAAACAGTGTGTGCTGTTTGTCACTTGACTCGGAGCCTCTGCGGGCAAGATTATGAGCCAGGAAGCAAGATTTATCAAATAATCTGGCTCAGCCATCAAAGCTATCACGCCCGCCTCTCCAAGTAAAGTGGGTGCTTCTTACTTAATATGACTCGTTTTTATTAGATGCTTGCGCTTATATTCTTTAGGGGTTAAATAGTCCAGTGATCCATGAATTCGAATATTATTAAACCAATTAACGTAATCAAATAGCTCTAGATCAAGTTTTTGTTGACTATCGAAAACCTTCCCATTAACGAACTCTGTTTTAATAGTTTTGAAGGTTGCCTCGACAACTGCATTGTCATAAGGTGCCCCTTTTTCACTTAAAGATCTCGCAATACCAAACGTCTCTAATGCCTCGTCTATCAGTTTATTTTTAAACTCACTTCCTCGATCCGTGTGAAATAATTCGAGGCGGTTTAGGTTATGTTTTACCAATGAAAAGGCACGTTGAACTAGCCCAGCACTCTTATTAGGGCCAGCACTGTAACCAATAATTTCACGATTATATAAATCTACTAAAACACAAATATAATGCCAGTTTTGCTTCACTCGAACATATGTTAAATCACTCACAATCACTTTCAATTCCTTGTCTTGCTTAAATTCACGATTCAAGACATTTCCAATTTCGGACTCATTTACGATTGATTTTCTAGGTTTGTATTGGGCAACTGTATATTTGGAGACAAGTCCTTGTTCTTTCATTATTCGCCCAATACGACGACGTGACACTTTCCATCCTTGCTTTTGAAGTTCTTTTTTTATTTTTCTTTGTCCATAAATATTCCGACTATCTTTAAAAATTTTAACAATTATAGCTGTTAATTCATCATCCTGATTATCTCGGATTTCCGCCTCATAATAGTACGTGCTTCTAGGTAGTTGTAGGACGGCGCACATTGCTGATATCGAGTATTTGTGAAGGTTATTCCGAATCACATCTACTTTCGTCCCATTATCAGCGCGGCTTGCTTTAAAATATCATTCTCCATCATTAGCCGTTGATTTTCTTTACGAAGCCGAATTAATTCTTCTTGCTCCGGAGTTCTATTGTCTTTTTCCTCAAACGATCCACTTGTATTATGCTGGCGAACCCACTTATCAAAGGCAGATAGCGTCAGCTCATATTCTTTGATAATCCTTCACTTCTAGATTTACCTGTAAGGTGCAGCTGAACAATTTGTTCTTTAAATTCTTTCGTGAATGTTCTTCTTTCTCTTTTGGTCAGACTTCATTCTCCCTAACTTTAATGAATTAAGTTTATTTGACCTTAATAAATCTGTCCAACTAAGTGTAACCTATCCAAATTTAGGTTAAGAAGGATTTTAAAAGTAAAAAATGAATATAAAACATACTCATCCACTAGTGTTGCATTAATTTAATTCCACTATTAAAAATACTCGAAATGTTCACTTTTATTATTTTATGCATAGAAAAAGTCCTTTATAATGGATAAGTCAGGTGGTAACCCGTCCAAATCCACTAAA
>NZ_CATNHG010000147.1:0-9241 GCF_950097965.1 Bacillus sp. T2.9-1 | reverse complement strand
AACTTTTTCAGATAGTGGGGGGCTAGCCCCCCACTATCTGAACTAACATCTATAGAATTATCAAAGAACAATATTTTAATTGGAAATTACCTCGAAAGAGGACTATAAACTTACTATACGAGGAGTTATTGATATGATTCATACCTTAGCTATAACGAAAAACAATCAGCTAATCTCTGATCTTACAATAGAAGAAATCTTAGACGGAGATTATAGGTGGTTTTGGGTTGATTTTGATCAACCTATCGAAATGGAAATCGAGAAATTACATCATCCTTTTGAATTCCATCCATTATCAATAGAAGATTGTCTCCATAATTTGCAGCGTCCTAAAATAGACTTTTTTGAAACATACACCTTTTTTGTCACTCATTGTTTAAATCCTAAAACAATTAAAAAAGACGAACTTAATATTTTCTTAGGTGAAAATTATATTGTTACCTTTCATCATCATACTTCTATTGAAGTTCGTGCTGTAAATAATTTGTTAGCAAATGACGATATTGGAGCATGGACACAATATACCGTTCTTTATCAGCTATTAGATCATCTAGTGGATAATTATATTCCCATTGTCTATGAGATTGAGGATACTTTAGCAGAAATTGATGAAAATCCTGATAAAAAAACAATGGAAGCATTACTTGATGAATTATTTACGACAAGGCATCAGCTTCTCTCCTTACGTCATACGGTCGTACCAATGAAAGATTTGGTATATAAAATGATTAATACCGAAAAATTATCTGCTCTCTTAATGAAAAGAGAATATTATTCTGATATTTATGATCATTTATTAAAAATCAGTGAATTGATTGAATCAAATCGCGAATTGACAACAGATATAAGAGATAGTTATCTCTCATACAATTCCCATCATTCAAATAGAATTATGCAAATTCTTACAGTCATAACAACCATTTTTATGCCACTTAGCTTTTTAGCGGGCTTATATGGGATGAACTTTGTAAATATTCCTGAGCTTCATTGGAAATATGGATACTTTGGGTTATTGTTTCTTATGGCAATAATCGTTATCGGCATGTTTATATTGTTCAAAAGAAAAGGATGGTTTAAGTAAAGATAGAGTTTTTCCTTTTACGTTACTGATTATATTAGTAAATACGAAGCTATGATGCATCTATTTCAAAACTAGTATGATAAAATAGAATTATCTATCTATTCGTTTTTCACACGCTTTTTACATAGAATTTCTACTATTGGGGGGGATTGATGATGGAGTCATCAAATTTACACACAGAGGCTTTTCTAGAAAAACCACAGCATAAGATTATGCCAAAAAGAGTTTTAGCGAGCAGGATATTTTTCATTATTATCGGTAGTATTTTAATGGGAATTGGGATTGAGGAATTTCTTGTTCCCAATCAAATCTTGGATGGAGGAATTGTTGGAATCTCTATTATTCTCTCTCACTTATCTGGCGCAAAGCTAGGCTACTTTATCTTTTTACTTAATATACCCTTCTTCTACATTGGCTACAAGCAAATTGGTAAAACCTTTACCTTATCCACTATGCTAGGAATTAGCGTTCTTTCTGTAACTACCATTTTATTGCATGATGTACCGGTTTTCACCTCTGATTTACTTCTAGCCACTGTTTTCGGTGGAATCATTCTCGGAATCGGAGTTGGAATTGTTCTACGTTTTGGCGGCTCCCTTGATGGTACAGAAGTATTAGCTCTCCTTTTCAGTAAAAAAAGTCCCTTTTCCGTTGGTGAAATCATTATGTTTTTTAATGTATTTATCTTTATTTGTGCTGGGTTTGTTTTTTCCTGGAATCGGGCCATGTATTCATTAATTGCCTACTTTATTGCTTTTAAAGTAATTGACATTGTAATAGCTGGCTTGGATGAATCAAAATCAGTTTGGATTATTAGTGATCACTCCGAAATTATAGGAGAAACGATACTAGCAAGACTAGGACGTGGCGTAACGTATTTGAAAGGAGAAGGCGCTTACACAGGAGATACAAAGAAAGTCATTTTTTGTGTCATTAACCGTTTAGAAGAAGCAAAGCTAAAAACGATTATAGAAGAATTAGATTCGACAGCATTTCTAGCAGTAGCAAATATTTCCGAAGTTCGCGGTGGAAGATTTAAGAAAAAGGACATTCATTAAAATCCTTTTTCTGCCTTCTTGCCTAAAAAACAAATTTCCCACTCGTATTTTTTAGGCTACCTCTTTCTTGTCTGACTTGTTTCATTTATCCTTTTCTACATTTACTCTTCCTCGTTTCTATTTCGCTATTTAAAGGCGAGTAGAAAAAGATTTACAATGGATAGGTTTATTTCTCTTTGTTTTTGTGAAAAATTTCATCTGTTAGGAGGTTAAAATTTGCGAAAAAACATAACCGTTTCCATTTTAACATTATCAACCATCGTTTGTTTGCTATGGTTAATTGGCTTAGGATGGGTGCTAGTTGACTATAACAATCATCCAGATAATAATCTTCAAACAACATCCGAAGAACAGCAAAAGATAAGCAAAACAAATGGTGTACAGCTCTTAGCTTTAGGTGATTCGCTTACTCGTGGTACTGGTGATGATACTGGAAAAGGGTATATAGGGTACCTCAAGGAATCGCTAGCAGAAAAAACGGAAGAAGAAATAACGATTACTAATTATGGAATAAAAGGATTAACAACCGAGCAATTAGCCAAGCAATTAACAGAGCAGGAAATACAAAGACAAACGGCAAATGCTGACCTTCTCTTTATTACAATAGGAGGTAATGATCTTTTTCAAGGAGGACAATCCCTCACAAAAATTGATGAAGAATCAATAAGTAAATTAATGGCAACCTATTCCAAGCATTTACATACCATTCTAGCTACCATCCGTTCTGTCAACAAAGATGCACCCATTTATTTAATGGGATTATATAATCCATTTAACGATTTAGACGATAGTGCCTTAACTTCTCAAGTAGTTCGCACATGGAATAATGCTACAGCAGAGATATGCGCCAATTATGCCCAAACGATTTTTGTGCCCACCTATGACATTTTCCAGCAGAATGTACAGCAGTATTTATATTCGGATCATTTCCATCCTAATAAAAAAGGCTATCAGCTGATGGCTGAACGTGTAGCATCTCTTATTTCATGGGAGGTAAATGAAAATGAATGATATAACATTATCTGTTCAACATTTAACAAAAAGAATTGGCAAACGGGACATTATTAAAGACATTAGCTTTGAATTAAAAAGTGGAGAAGTATTTGGATTTCTTGGGCCAAATGGAGCTGGGAAGACGACTACAATACGTATGCTGGTTGGTTTAATTAAACCAACCTCTGGTCAAATATCCATTTGTGGCTACGATGTAAAAAAGGATTTTTCAAAGGCAATGGAACGTTTAGGCTGTATTGTCGAAAATCCAGAATTATATCCTTATTTAACTGGCTGGGAAAACCTCCAATATTTTGCGCGAATGTTAACAAATTCAGATGATAAACGGATTACTGAAGTTGTAAAATTAGTTGGATTAACCGATCGCATTCATGACAAGGTGAAAACATATTCCCTTGGTATGCGGCAGCGACTAGGAATTGGCCAAGCGTTATTAAGCAGACCTAAAGTATTAATTCTTGATGAGCCAACAAATGGATTAGATCCTTCTGGCATCAGAGAAATGCGGCAATTTATTCGCTTCCTTGCAAAGGAAGAAGGACTCAGTGTACTTGTATCCAGTCATTTATTAAGCGAGATTCAACTACTATGTGATCGCGTATCGATTATTTTACAAGGTAAAATCATTCATACCGAATCTGTTCATTCTTTATTAACCCAAAAGGAGAAATTAATCTGGCGTTTTACTCCTTTAGAAAAGGGAATAGAAATCTTGAAAAAGCTTGTTCCTTCTATCCATGTTCAAGAGGAGTATGTGATCACCCCCTATATAGAGGCAGAAGTAGGAAATTGGAGTCGAGTATTGATGGAGTCGAACGTGAATATTACAGAGATGAATCGACAAATCCCATCTCTTGAGCATCTTTTCTTGGAGCTTATAGGAGGTGATTCCTCTTTTGAATAAACTTATATATAACGAGATGCTAAAATTGGTCAAAAGCAAGCGTCTATTAGTTATAACAATTATTATTGGAATATTGATTATGATGTTTACATATGCACAGTATCGTGAAATGGAAAATGTCAAAAAGAGAGTGGGGGATGCTGATTGGCGAGTCACTTTACAGCAATCCATCGTAGATATGCAAAACAGAATTGGTTCTAGTGGGATTTCTGAAGAATTCCGCTCTCAATTAAAGGTTAGGATTGATCAAAGCCAGTATTATCTCGATAATAATATTAATCCGCAAGAACCAGGAGCTCCTACCTTTTTGCGTGTGTTTCTTGACAATTCCATCCAGCTCCTTCTTCCTTTAATGGTAATGATTATTTCAGCTGATCTTGTTTCATCAGAAAAAAGTATTGGTACCATTAAGCTTTTGTTGACTAGACCGGTAAGGCGTTGGAAGATCCTTTTGAGTAAATATATAACCCTAATTCTGTCTGTTTCCTTTATATTATTTATCTTTGGATTATTTTCTTATCTTATTTCTGGTCTATTCTTTGGATATGTTGGTTGGACTGCTCCCATATTAACTGGTTTTACGGTAGAAGCTGGTGAATTAAATACTGCTAATGTCCATTTAGTACCTCAATGGCAATATATTTTAATGGTTTTTGGGCTTGGTTGGTTTGTGTCTGTTGTAGTAGGTACACTTTCCTTTATGTTTTCCGTGCTTATTAAAAGTACAGCTGCAGGAATGGGTGCCATGCTTGCATTCTTGATCTCTGGTTCGATTATTAGTTCGATTGCTTCTTCTTGGGAGTCAGCCAAATACTTTTTCATGGTAAACCTAAGATTAACAGATTATCTCCAAGGAAATATTCCGCCCATTGAAGGAATGTCCCTCCCATTCTCCCTAATTGTTCTTACTATTTGGGGAGTAGCTGGAGTTATTATCTCATTTCTTGTGTTTACGAAGAAAGATATTTATTAATAGAAGTCATAAAAAAAGACCTATCCGGTCTTTTTTTACGACTTCGCTTCTTCTACAACTAAAGAAATAAATTTATCATCTTGTGTTCTGTGATTAACAGTGACAACCACTGTTTTTTCTTTCCCATCCTCTTTTACAATAAATTGAAAGGAATCTTGCTCTTCTTGTGCGGAGATTTTCTTTCTCCCTAAATATTTATAATCTGTGACAGACTCCTCTGGATAATCCGCTTTTACTACGGCAATCGCAATTGAACCGAATTTTTTATAATCTAACTCCTGTACAGCAACATTATGGGATGGAAACATAAATGCCATTATTAATACTGTGACGCTAACAATAAGAATCGATAAGGATCGCGTTTTCATAAATACCTCCAATAATTTTTACTAGTATTATTTATCCCCCAGCATTTTTTTATGTATCGCATCGATTTTTTTTGCTTCTTCGATTAAAGTTTTTGGAATCGTTTTATTTCTTTCCCATGCTTCTGGAAAGTTAGTTAAGGATGGATTCTTCTCATCCACTATTGGACATATTTCAATTGTAAACGCAGGTAAATGATACGTATTGATAAACCAATCCGTATATCCTCCGCCAACTGCATCGTTTGGTGGAGTGCCAAGTTTATATCCAGTCTCTTGTGCAAGCACTTCTGCAATCATGCGATCTCTTTCTTCATTCACACCATTATTATATTGCCAAAAAATCTCCTGGCCAGAAGAATGATAAGCTACTGCAATGATTGGCTTTATTTTTTCTGTCAATTCAACGATTGCTTTTACTTCCTTTGCTTCAAATGGTGCTTTCCCCTTATAATTTTTATAAGATGGCTCTTTTTTAGAGTCCTGTAAATTTTCCCATCCAGCAGGATATTGTCGATTAAGATCCACCCCTAGTCCGTTACTCTTCCACCGTGTAAAGTCATCTAGCCCGTCATTCATTTTCTTTATTTTTCTTTTTGAAAAAAACGGGAATTTATTAATTCTTCCTTGCTGGATCGTCACTCCGTCTGGATTAATCATCGGGACGATCCAGATGGAATAAGAACCGAGATAATTTTCGCCATTTTTCATGTTAACTGCAATGTCTTCTGCCATTTTCATTGTTAATAAAGAAGTTATCCATTCTCTTCCGTGATGTGCACCAGAAAGGAGGACGCTTTTCTCTCCTGTTCCTATTTGAATCGCATAGATTTTCCTGCCGAACTCTGATTTTCCAATCGTATGCACCTGTAATTGCTTTTTATATTTACTTTTCAAAATCCAAATGTCTTCCTGATAGTCCTCATATGTATATTCATTGCTTGCATCAATAATTGATTCTGCACTATATTGCTTAGGGTAAGCATAAAGAAATAAGCATACTGTCAATAAAATAATGAGTCGCCTTTTCATAATAACTCCTTTTTTCTTTATATTGTGGATGTATGTTATTACTTATTCACTTTAAAGAAAATTTCTCCCTTTTCTACCACGAGAAATTATACAGGTAAAAATAGATAACCCTTATAAATCAAGATAGCCAACTTTTAGTGGGTAACATTCTAACCTTTTTTCATATAATATAATCATCTCCTTCCCACAAAGGAGGCAATAAAATGAACAATACAGATTATGATCGAGCCCTTTACTATACACATCGATCAGAATGGGATAATCTTCTCCTATTAATGGTAAGAACCCAGGATAACTTTCTCTCAAAAAAAATCGAACAATTTTTACATGCCTATAACTTTGAACATGATTATTCTGTCATAGAAAAACATTTATATTCATTATTGCGCTATATTGACCACGCCAACGATTTAGCGGAAGATGACTGGATTCACACAACCACTATGTAAGAAAAAAGAATTCCACCAAAAAACCACGGTTTACGCCGTGGTTTTAATTTGTACAATATCCCTTTTTTCACTTCTTATACTCAATTCGATATACGTCAAATCTTCTATCTTTTAATTGGCGAACTGTTCCTCCTTGACGTTGTCGTCTAAGGATTTCTAAGTCAACATCCCCAATCATGACCATTTCGATGTTCGCATTTGTTTCGCCAACGATTCCGTCTCTTGCAAATTCAAAATCGGACGGGGCAAAAATCGCCGATTGCGCATATTGAATATCCATATTTTCGGTTTGCGGCAAATTCCCAACAGTCCCTGCAATAACGGTATAGATTTGATTTTCTACCGCTCTTGCTTGTGCACAATAGCGTACTCGTAAGTATCCTTGGCGATCTTCCGTACAGAATGGTGTAAAGATAATTTTTGCTCCCATATCTGTCGCAATTCGAGCAAGCTCTGGAAATTCGATATCATAACAGATTTGAATGGCAATTTTCCCGCAATCTGTATCAAAAACCCTTATAGCATCTCCTCGTCTTATTCCCCACCATTTTCGCTCATTCGGTGTTATATGTAGTTTATATTGTTTTTCGATGGTCCCATCTCGTCTAAAAAGATAAGCAATATTATAAATCTCATCATCATCTTCCTTCACAAAATGAGAGCCGCCAATGATGTTGATATTATATCGAATCGCCAAATTTGTAAAAAGCTCAATATACTGCTCTGTATACTCCGTCACTCTTCTAATGGCTGTACTTGGAACACGCTCATCCATAAACGACATTAATTGAGAGGTAAGCAGCTCTGGAAATACAACAAAATCTGATTCAGCATTAGATGCGACGTCTGTATAATACTCTACTTGATTGGCGAAATCCTCAAAGCTATATATTTGTCTCATCATATATTGCACAACACAAATTCGCACCGGATAGCTGCTCGTGAAAAAGCGTTTTGATTTTGGCATATATTCTACATTATTCCATTCCATTATCGTCGCATAGCTCTTTGATTGTGCATCATCTGGCAAATAGTTTGTATTGATGCGCATTAACGTAAAGCCATTAATGAGCTGAAAGGACAACACAGGATCATATATTTTATGATGCAGCACTTCCTGCACATATTCTCTAGCTGTCATTTGATCTTCATATTTATAATAATTCGGGATTCTGCCACCAATAATAATGCTTTGTAAATTTAATTGCCGAACTAGCTCTTTTCTTGCTTCATAAAGACGGTGGCCAATTTTCATTCTCCGAAAAGCTGGGTCGACCATTACCTCAATCCCATACAGATTATAGCCATCTGGATTATGATTTGTTATATAACCACCATCTGTCACTTCATCCCAAGTATGTCTTGCATCATATTCGTCGAAGTTAATAATCAAGCTCGAGCAAGAACCAATGATTTCCCCATCGTATTCCGCTACAAATTGACCTTCTGGAAAGATATCGAGATGACTGTTTAATTGATCTTTCTTCCAAGGATCCATACCGGGAAAACATTCAGCTTGTAACTTCATAATTTTATCAATATCCTGGTATTCCGTATTTCGTATGATTAATTTCTTTTCAAATTTTGACAAGTCCAATTTCGTCATAATCTTTGACTCCCTTATGTATGTTTCTTTTTTTCTCAAATAATGTTACTTTCTATTTACTATTTCTACATTTCCCCATTTTTTTCAGATATAATCTCTGTCTTTCATTAAAACTAGTTTGTTTACATCATTTCCAAATAGCTTTATACTTTTTCTATATTGAAAATGTTTTTAAGTGGTTGAATAAAGACAATAAAGGAGAATCGTATGGAAGAAAAAACAAAGAATGATTCCCGAGAGCATCTTTTATACTTAGCTTGGATTGCATCTGTTCTCAGTATGTTCGGCAGCCTATACTTTTCAGAAATTAGAGAGTTCGTGCCTTGTACATTATGTTGGTATCAACGGATATTAATGTACCCCTTTGTGATTATTTTAGGAATTGCTGTAATCCGAAAAGATTATAAAATCACTTTTTACACAATGTTTCTTTCAGGTTTCGGTGCATGCATTTCCATTTACCATTACTCGAAACAAAAATTAGCTAGCATCTTTGAAAGCTCTGCCGCTTGTGGACCAGTCCCTTGCACAGGCGAATACATAAATTGGCTAGGCTTTATCACAATCCCCTTCATGGCACTTGTTGGATTTATTATTATCTTTACTTGTAGCATCATCATTTGGAAAAAAACAAAGTCCTGCGGTAATATGTCAAGTACCAAAATCTAAGGAATTGGAAATTGTAAGCCAACCAATACCTAAAAAAGACAATACTTAAGAAACCCAGTAAGATATTAAACCATTTACTGGAAAATATTG
>NZ_CATNHG010000146.1:0-9323 GCF_950097965.1 Bacillus sp. T2.9-1 | reverse complement strand
TTAAGACGGAATAATTTGAACAAGATTTTGCACATTCCGAAATAAAGTGAAAAAAATAGCACATTATTTCAGATTTCCTCCCGGATTAATGTGGAAAAGAGTATCTGAAATATTGTGCTCGTTTACATAAATACGATTCCAAATAAAAATTAAACTCAGAATACATTTTTTCATCCATAGCTAATTTTCTTTTATTAGAAATTGCATTACCAAAAATCGTCAAGTGAGATACTTGTACATTTTTTACTTTTATAGATTTTAATAATTCTAATAAATCTATTATGCTTTTATAGTTTATTTTGTTTATAACAATATTTATTGAAGGTTGGATATTCCGTTCTATTAACCCAGAAATATTATTAATAGTTTTATTAAAATTACCTTTCCCCCTTATGAAATCATGCTCACTTTCCATTCCGTCTAAAGATACATTAATTGTTAATCTATCAGACATTTCTATTAGATCATCGAAAAAGTATTCTAGATTTGTCCCATTAGTGAACACTCTAATATCAATTCCCTCATGATAGGCCCTCCTCATGTATTCTATAGTTGAAGGCTCTTCGAAACACTCACCACCAGTAAAGAGCACTGAAAAGGGTTTTGCTGCTAAAATCCTATTAAAAATAATATCTTTCTCACTTTTTGATATTTCATTATTGGTCATTCCAGCTTCAACATAGCAATGCTTGCATCTTAAATTACACTTATTCGTGACTTTCCATTGGATTAATAAAGGAGCACTCAAACACAAATGGCTCGTATCGTATTCCTCTGTATCATTAAATTTATTTAAAAAATTATCAAGAACCTCAGATACATGAGTCGGCGATAGATTATACTCTTTTGCTAGGAAAGAGATAACTTCAGTTTTATTTTTAAATTTATCAATAGCATTTAATATTGTAAAACCTTCCTGATTAACAACGTAAAGTAACTTGCCTATTTCAATTAGATACTCATCCTTATTTAATATTTTGTATTTCAACAATAATCAACTCCAAAATAAAATAATTTAAAAATTGGAATTTTTCCACTTGATTTTGAAAATAGAGTAAAAAAAAATAGTGGAACCACTTTGTTGCAAATTTATTTTTCCGCATCTTTTTTCTTTAATGCTTTTTTGTCTCCATTTATTTTTTTTCCTTTTTGCATAACTTTGCATTGAGTAACCTCAGGTTTAAGTTTTTTTACCTCTGGGTTTAAATTAATTTTCATATGTATCCCTCACAATCTCATTTTTCTTTATATTAAATTTATTTTTCAAAAATAAAATAGTAGAAAAGACGATAATTAGGCAGGAAATTGATAGATAAGTAAACTTCAATCCAAAGTTATCAGCAATTAATCCTGTTAAAGGTGATATTAAAGCAACGAATAAACTAATGAGTAAACTTGCACATGATAAGATTGTCGCTCTGTTTTCCGATGGAATATTATCATTTAATTTGGTGTAAAAATACGGACTTGCTATTCCTCGCACCACACTTAAAGCTACTAATATAATTAGCCCCCAAAAGTTATCAAGGATATAGAGCATAAAAGTTAGTATACTAAACCCAAGAATCAAAACCAGATTAGTATAATCTTTAAGCTTTAATGAAATTTGTTTACTCCTTTTCGAGAAAAACCCTGCAGTGATATTCAATATAAAAAATATAAAACCAAATTCAGTACTACTTATTTGTATTTCATACATAAATGGCTGATCATAAGCTTTAACTATCTGTATAACTGACATAATTAATACCAATGATAATGTGGCATTCAATACTTTATTTGTTTTGAAAATAATAAGTGTACTTGTTTTAATTATTTCAAAATGCCCTTTTTTTCTATTATTTTGGGAATATCTCACTTCGTCCTCTAAATTTATTGAAATAATCAATGCACACAGAAAAGTCCCAATAGTCATAATAAAAGGTAAATAAATATTTACCCCATATAGGATGCCAGAAATAATCGCAGCAAAACCCATATAATAAAATGTATAGCCTCGAATTCTCCCGTCAATTTCTTGAAACTCATTTTCATGTTTATACTTTTTCATCATGTCATATAAATATGCTGAATCCGTTCCAGATAAAAACACTACTCCTAATGCCATTAGTACTGACCCCACATAAAATGAACCAAAGATATAAAAGACAATACTAATAAGTCTTAACAATACACTTATAATTAATGACACTTTTCTAGAGTATTTATCACTAATAATTCCTGCTGGAATTTCCATAAGTATAACGGTTATACCAGAGACAGTTCCTATTAGCATTAGTTGTGTTATAGATAAACCGTGATTAAAAACAAAAAGAGCAAAAATCGCATCGATGAATAAAACAGAAGTAAGCACACTATATGTTCCAAATAATAACAAGGTTTTTTTATATGAGTTCATGAACAGTTTCCTCACCTATTATTTTTTTGTAAAATTACCGCCACAATTGTGGCGGTAAAATAAAATTGTAGCCGAAAAAAATTAACAAATATCAGTTCCTGGGTAATATAGTTCTAATTTTAATTCTTCATCTTCATTAGCCAATTCATTTTGTGTTTTAATTTCGGATAAAATGTCTTCAAGAGTATATTTTTCCTCACTCATATTCTCACCCCCATTCTTATTATTAATAGTTTTTTATTTGATAACCATTTGCATGGATACCATCAAAGTAAGCGGAATATATTAATTTATTCTTCAATACTATAATACAACTTTTTCCACATATGTCTGTTTGGTATTTGTTACAATATATTGAAATTTCTATGTAATCACATAATTGCATAAAAAAGAGACAATGACGATACCTTAAATCAGCTTCACGATAAAGGAAAATTAAAATAGAATACAAAGGTACTGTCGTTTAGATCAAAAATATACACAAAAAGGATAACCCTCTTGAGGTGATGGAAAGCAAGGGATTTGAAGGATTCATCAATATAAGAGTGATTGACGAAACGTTGAACGAGGGTGAGTTTTACTTTTTAAAAGAAGGTTCAACCGATCCGATGGGAAATCTGGTCAAACCAATCCCTATAATTGGGTGTATCGAAGTGTGCCAAGCCAAGGTCCAACCATGACTCTCTTTCAAAGCTCAGTATCACGTGCTCGATCTGTCCTTGAAAGTTTCATTAAAGGATATTCCGGAATGATTGTTTGTGATGGTTATTCTGCTATGATAAGTTGGAAGGCGTTACCTTCGCAAATTGTTGGGCGCATTATCCGAGAAGAATTACTGTATGTCTTAACATAAAACATTTCTTCTCTTTTTTCTTAGATAATCTTTTGATGTTTTTGACAAAAGTTTCAGTCTTCAGTTCAGAAAATCGGGAATTCTGATGCTTTATTCGTCATAAGACACCTCCGGGAAAACCTGCAGTGTGTAATCTTCAAACAGTTCCATAGCTTCAGGATAGAATTCGCTGCTGAATTTCAGATAACTCTCCGTTTCTTTAAGGCTGTCATGTCCCAGATATATAGATAAATAGGGAACCGATGCGTCAATCGAACGCCCTGACTTTTCAGCTTCTGCAAAGTATTTAAAGGCAAACACATGCATCAGGCAGTGAAGGCATGGTCCACGTTCCCGTTTTCCCATACCTTTCAATGATATGCCGGCATATTTCAGTATGGTATTGAGTTTATTACGAGCAGCTTTTACAGAAAGTGGTACTTCCTGTATTGCGCTGGGGAACAGTAATGCTTCGGCTTTTCCTATCAACCCCATTACTAAACAGTATCTAATCAAGATTGATGTCAAAGTCTCATGCATAGGTACTAGCCGTTGCTTGTCTCCTTTTGTCTGTTTTAGAATGAGGATTCCACCATCGAGATCCATATCCTTCATCTTCAAAGCTAGAGTTTCCCCTACGCGCAAACAGCAGCCATACATGATTCGGAGCATCATTGGAAACTCAAGCTGGATGTAGGGATTCGGTTGGCTCTTTGTAAGGGTAATATTATCGGATAATGCAAAAATCCTTTTAAGTTCCTCATCAGAAAAAAACTGGCTTTTTTCTGTCAGTGAAGCTGGAGCAAAAGCTAACGCCATTTGTTTAAGCATCACAAGCCATGAAATCTTAGATCAATACTTGCCCTGGTCAAAAATGATTCAGGCAGAATGTAGTAATTAAAATAAGTAAGTATCCGCCGGTAGAACCGGCGGTTTTAATTTCGCCCTATAAGGGCACTTTACCAACGAAGCCCCTAAAGTGACCGCCAACCGTTTACTCTCCCTACTTTTCTTTAAATGGATCGACGTATTCTCATTTGCTCATATTATCTCGCAAACGGTCTTCTGCTTCTTGCTCTCGAATAATATACTTTGCAATTGTTTTTTCGTTTAGTCCCACCGTACTTACGTAATATCCTTTCGCCCAATACGTTCGGTTTCCATGATTATATTTTAAATTTGCGTGTCTATCATGGATCATCAAGGAACTTTTACCTTTTAAATATCCCATGAAATACGAAACAGACATTTTCGGTGGTATTTTTACCAGCATGTGAATATGATCTGGCATTGCATGTGCTTCCATTATTTCTACATCTTTCATTTCACATAGTTTTCTCAAAATAGCACCTATATCTTTTCTTCATTTCCCATACACTACTTTCCTTCTGTATTTGGGAATAAATACGATATGATACTTACAATTCCATCTTGTATGTGATAAACTATTGTCGCTCGACATGAGCAGGACTCCTTTCGTTATTTGAAGTTGGTTTGACGGCCATCTTCTATTATAACGATTGGAGTTTTTTTCTGATACAACTCTACAAGTTTCATTTGCACACAGGCATATCCTGTGGTTTAAAAAGATTAATAAAAGCCATATATTCGATTTAAAAAATCGTGGTATATGGCTTTTGTGATGTAGACCGAAAAGGTGTTCTTTTTTATAGTTCAGGCTTACGCTATTCAATTTAAATACTCTGCTTTGTTTTATTTCATTTTGTCCATTGCTATTCGAATTGGAGATTTATAAGGCGGATACCTCTTAGATTTACTTATTGGACAATTTACTTGTTCACTGATGTCTTTTATGAGATTCTTCATGTAATTAATTCGTCCATTAGGAAAATAGAAAACTATTTCTTCATTTGAATTTTGCGGGATTTTTGCAAGGTACATAGGAATAGTATCATCAGGATGGAGTTGTTTAAATTTTTCTGGGTTTTGTACGACCTCTAACCATTTTATATAACGCTCAATTAATAAATGTGTAACGATTTTATTTAAAATATAATTTATTCTGCTAACATTATAATTTAAGAAATCAAGCTCTTCCTCTCTACTGATAGGATTTAATACTTCTTCTAGGTGTGTCATAAATGATCCACGAATAAATGAACTAAACCGTTCTCTTATGCATTCAAAATCATATGTTTCTCGAATTTTTGTTTGATTTTCTATTTTCCAAAATGAATCTATTCCTTCACACTCCATTTTCCACCAAGTAAATGATAATGCATGGGGACAAACATCACCATTTTGTTGGGCTTTATTGAAAATCTCAACGCATTTCTTGTGGTCCTTGATAATATTACGTAATATATATCTACTTACTGCTTTATAAATAATCCTAGTTTGTTTGTAGACTTCAAAGAAGAAACTATCAATTTTATGTTTTTCGTTGAATCTAAAGCGTGAAAATTGACGTGGAAAAGCAGTTAAATAATTTTCCTTTAACAACCTATAATCATTTTTAATTTTCAAGATTCCCTTATTAGAAGAAATTTTAATAATTTTCTCACTCAGAGCAGGGTTATCATTAAAAGCTCTAATCAATAATTGGGGCATCATTGTCAAGTAATCAGTATCATTAATAACAAAGTATTTGTTGTAATTATCAAAGGGGTAAATTAAATGATATTGATGAACTTTTTCACGAGGTAAATTTAACCATGAATTTATGATTTGGTTTTGAATTCTAGGTTGTTTTTTCCATGATAAAAATATTGACCGTATATTTTCTGAATCAAGAAAATCGTAACCACAGGTGCAACGAAAAGCCTCTTTGTTGCCTTTATTAATAAGATATTCTGGCATTAATTTATCACATTTTACGCACCTAACAATTAACTCTTGTTCTGGATGAAAAGCACAGTGATCAAAAATTTTCAGTTGGTGTAGAATACTATGATATCCTTTACTTAAACAAATAGGGCAATATGACAAGTTAGAGTGAAAATAATTAATTTCAAACTTAATATTGGGAATTATATGGATTAGTTTATCTGCTAAATTGTCATGGTACTCTTTTAGATCTATTCCAATAATCTTTTGACTCAATTCCGAATCAATGCTGAAAAAATAAACTAGATTACGGTGGCGGCTGCCAGCATTTGAAATGTTTTTTAATTGCCTAACATTTTTATTGCCGATTAAGGCTAAAATAGTATTTCCGTCAATAGCATTTGCCCACATAAATTTTTCTAATATTCCCCAAGATGATTCGTAGTCTTGAATCCATTCGGTAGACCAAGTAAATTGAAAGGTCATAACTTTCAACCACCTTTATCTAAGTAATGTATATTATATTAACTTATTTGATACAATTCTGATTGGATGTACCCAGAATTATTAATTGCTTCTTCCCAATGAGTTTTTTTATAGCCGGTAAATCTAAACCATTATTTCCAAATCGTTTTAAAGCATATTCTACAGTTAATGTAACATATTGCATTGGAATTTCTACTTTCTGAGGTAATCCGAATTCTCTTCTTAAATTTACAAAAACCTGAAATTATTCTTCGGCTGAATGATGCAACCTATATCCTCTTGTAAAAGATTCAGAAAAAAAGTATTTAGTGAATGACCAGTTACTATTTGTAGGGTATTCACAATAATCGTCATATCCTGTTAAACAAATCCTTAAATTATTTAAATTTTCAATTCCCTTAAATTGATATTCATGGCTCATAAAGCGACCCACTATTTGAAATTTATCTCCACTGATAAACGCAGATCGTTGATGAACCAATTCTTTTTGTCCTACTAGAATAGTAGTTAAAGTTATGCCATAATGATCCAAATCATTATATAGATCCATTAACCAATCATAATGAATTTCTACAAGTCTTTGTGCATCATCTATAAAAAAAACAATCTTATTATTACCTGAGAAGTCAGCACGTTCTACTAGAAATCTTAATAGCCTTGTTCTCTTCATATTGGATTTTCCACTTATGATAATTGAATGTCCCACAGCATTTAATAAATCTTCAAAAAAGAAATTTTCATTGGGATTTTTGTATTTACGACAACGAATATGAAAAATTGGTGTATTTTCACCAAAGTCTTGTGGCAAACAATTAATTAAATATGAAATAGCTCTTGTTTTTCCTAATCTGGGACGACCATATATGATCGCACCCGGAGTTCTGTTTTCGACCCATTGAATGACAGTTTGATACATTCTATCGATCTCATTTGTTGAAATCAAATATTTACCCGTCTCAATGGGATGAGTTCCTTTTGGAATATAAGGTCTAATTAATATTTTATTAGATTGATTGGATTCCACTGTTTCTGACATTTTTAGGACCTCCAATTAAAAAATTATCGTTCTTTTTAAGATTCGCTTATCAGTTTGTTTATCCCCTGCTTCAGGTTCCTTATGCTTCCTAACATTAGATAGATCGGAAAGGTTTTCAAAATTTCCGTTAATAATGGTCCCTTTGTCTTCATTATACTTTGCTATTTGGTATCGTTCTTCTTTACTCTTTTGTTCTTTTTTTAGGGAAGCTAATTTGTTTCTGTTTGTTTTATTTTTTCGTGCTTCTTTTTCTAAGTAGTCTTGGTAAACTTGAATTGGATCATCATATTGAGTGAAATGTATTAACTTATTATTTTTTAGTTTATTTATAGCTTTTCTAGTTCTAAGGTCATGAGGGGTTATTCCCCATTTTCCAGTAGCACTTAAATTACCTAATTCACTACCATCATCTAGAAATGCTTTTACAATCCTTAAATCATCCGTGTTGACTAGCAGTTTAAGTGTTTTATTAACTAAATGTGGCGAACGGTTTAATACATCGTTCGTATATCTTACCCCTTCATAATTAACAAATGGTCTTCTTCCATTCTTTTCACTACCATTAACTCTTCTTGTAACTGTTAATGAAAAAAAGGCTATTTCATTACGTTTTTCTTCAGGTAACTGAAGTATTGTCATTCCTCTCGCTACTCTTTGTTCAAAAACTTCTAATGGGCTAAGATTACTATTTCCTTCATGTGGACTATCATTGTATTCAGCAATTAATACATCCGTAAGTTCTTCAAGGTGTTGTGCAGTAATTCTATATTTAATAGCATTTTCTTCTGAATTATTCCTTTTTGGGTCTTTTGGGTTACTTCCAGTTGTAGAAGGTAACCTATGAAACCCATTTTGCTCTAATGTCCGAAAAAAACGTTCGATAATAGGCCTTCTAACCGGAATTGCTACAGGTCCCAAATTAATAGAACAACCAATTAAGTCAACAAGTTTTTCTTTTACATTCTTTGCAATATTAGCTTTTGCATTGTCGTAGCAAAACTCGTCCCATAAACCAAAACTAGCTTCTGGAATTAAATTTGAAGGAAAGTTTGCTCTTTCCGAATAGTTTAATCCTTCAATAGTAAGCGATTTCCTTTTCCACGGAAAAATAGCATTCCTAATACACATTAGAACATCATGTGCAGAATATTCTTTATTTAGACAGAGATGATATCCTAGTATTGCTCTCGTAGCTACATCAACAATGGAAAGAATCCATATCCGATTCATTACTTCGATAATCTCATCACCCTCTGGGGTATTAAAAATTATTGCTATTGAAGTATCTATTCTATGACCGTCAAATTCCACTCGTTCTAGCGGTCTGATAATCATCGGATTGTTTTTGTTACCGATGCCGGTGTTTTTGGCAACCATAGCTGCTTGTTCACCATTCCTATTTGCTACTTCAACAAAATACGTTTTAGACAATGATTTTACATACCGTTCAAGGGACTTTATTGCCAATGAACTCGTGTTAAAAGGATATTCATTCATTTTAATCCCCAAAACTTTACATTCATTAATAAACTTCTTGTGTAAATTTCTTATGTTAATGAGATTGAGTCAAGTTTTTGTGGGAGTTTTTTTAGCTCCCTTTTTATAAAGTAAAACTTCTAATTTTGTATCCGCTTTCTAAATGTATTCTTTCATCAAAATTTCTTTTTTTCTTTTTTAAAAACCTTTTAATCCCTGTAAGGCAAAGTGAATGGGTTTTCCAATCGCCTGATTTAAGTATGGTATGTTCTGACGCACGGTTTCTGTTACTAATTTTGTGGGTATTT
>NZ_CATNHG010000145.1:0-15589 GCF_950097965.1 Bacillus sp. T2.9-1 | reverse complement strand
CATCGACCGAAAAGAAAAATACCCACAAAATTAGTAACAGAAACCGTGCGTCAGAACATGCCATACTTAAATCAAGCGATTGGAAAACCCATTCACTTTGCCTTACAGGGATTAAAAGGTTTTTAAAACTTACTAGTTATAGAAGATTACAATATACTTTTTTACAAGGAACACTAGAAAATAAAAAAGAGGCTTCTCAAAAGTTTACTTAAACTTTTGAGAAGCCTCCGTTGTCTAACTTCAATATTAGCAAAATGTTAGCAAACCACTCTCATCTTACTCCAAAACCCAGTCATACCAAGGGTTTGAGGGCCTTATTACATCATGCCGCCCATTCCACCCATGCCGCCCATATCAGGCATTGCAGCACCTGCGCCACCTTCTTCAGGTTTATCAGCAACTACAGCTTCTGTTGTTAAGAACATAGCAGCTACACTTCCTGCGTTTTGTAAGGCAGAACGAGTAACTTTAGTTGGGTCAACAATACCAGCTTCAATCATGTTTACCCACTCGCCGTTAGCAGCGTTGAAGCCTGTTCCTACTGGTTCGTTTTTCAATTTCTCAACGATTACAGATCCTTCTAGGCCTGCGTTGAATGCGATTTGACGAACTGGCTCTTCGATTGCGCGTAGAACGATGTTTACACCAGTTGCTTCGTCGCCTTCTGCTTGGATAGCAGCTACTTTATTGTATACGTTTAGAAGAGCTGTACCACCACCTGCTACGATACCTTCTTCCACAGCAGCGCGAGTAGAGTTTAGAGCGTCTTCGATACGTAATTTACGTTCTTTTAATTCTGTTTCCGTTGCAGCACCAACTTTTACTACTGCTACACCACCAGAAAGTTTTGCAAGACGTTCTTGTAATTTTTCACGGTCAAATTCAGAAGTTGTTTCTTCTAATTGAACACGGATTTGGTTTACACGTGCTTGGATATCTTCTGTTGAACCAGCACCTTCTACAATTGTAGTAGTTTCTTTTGTGATGACTACTTTTGCAGCGCGTCCTAAAGACTCAATAGAGGTTGTTTTAAGCTCTAAGCCAAGATCTTCTGTGATTACTTGACCGCCAGTTAAAACAGCGATATCTTCTAGCATTGCTTTACGACGATCACCAAAGCCAGGAGCTTTAACAGCTACTGCAGTGAATGTTCCGCGAAGTTTATTTAATACTAATGTAGCATTTGCTTCGCCTTCTACGTCTTCTGCAACGATTAATAATGGTTTCCCTTGTTGAACTACTTGCTCTAATACTGGTAAGATTTCTTGGATGTTCGAAATCTTCTTATCTGTAATTAAAAGATATGGATTTTCAAGAACAGCTTCCATTTTATCTGAATCAGTAACCATGTATGGAGATACGTATCCACGGTCGAATTGCATACCTTCTACTACATCTAATTCAGTAGTGAAACCTTTTGATTCTTCAATTGTGATAACTCCGTCGTTACCAACACGCTCCATTGCTTCAGCGATTAATTGTCCTACTTCTTCATCAGCAGAAGAAATAGCAGCAACTTGTGCAATAGAAGCTTTGCCTTCGATTGGTTTAGAAATAGCTTTTAACTCTTCAATTGCAGCAGCAATCGCTTTGTCCATCCCTTTACGGATACCCATTGGGTTAGCACCTGCTGTAACGTTTTTAAGTCCTTCGCGAATCATTGCTTGTGCTAGAACTGTCGCAGTTGTTGTACCGTCCCCTGCAACATCATTTGTTTTGCTTGCTACTTCTGCAACAAGTTTTGCCCCCATGTTTTCAAATGCATCTTCTAATTCGATTTCTTTTGCGATTGTTACACCATCATTTGTAATAAGTGGTGAGCCATATTTTTTCTCAAGAACCACGTTGCGTCCTTTTGGTCCAAGTGTTACTTTTACAGCATCTGCTAGAGCATCAACCCCACGCAGCATAGCACGGCGAGCTTCTTCACTAAATTTAATATCTTTAGCCATTTTGAAAAACCTCCTCAAGTATTGTTATCTCATGTATTTTTTTATTACGTAATCTCTTATGTTAAAATTGAATTAGCCAATAATAGCTAAAATGTCGCTTTCGCGAAGAATTAGATACTCTTTCCCTTCGTATTTCACTTCAGTACCAGAGTATTTTGAGAAGATAATGCGGTCATCAACAGATACTTCAAGCGCTACACGCTCTCCGCTCTCTAATACGCGACCAGTTCCTACAGCTACTACTTTGCCTTCTTGAGGCTTTTCTTTAGCAGAGTCTGGTAATACGATACCACTTGCAGTTTTTTCTTCTGTTTCAACAAGCTCAATAATAATGCGATCTCCTAATGGCTTTAACAAGTGAAACAACCTCCTCAAATTATATACATTTTATTTTCTTATTAGCACTCAATCACTATGAGTGCTAACACAATTATTATATTAATTAATCTTTTCTCATAATGCAAGAGACAAGACTTATTTTTTCGTAAATTTTTTTCTAGTTTCTATTTCCCTTAGAGAGTATATACGTTAAAGCTTTAAATATTCACACTTTCTATTATTTTAGTTGTTACTATTTGAAACAGAGCACTGCTTATTAGTAGAATAGGAAGTATGATTGTCTCTTTGCTCAAATATAATAAGAACAGATTAACATTGATATATTCCTTTCACACATTTTTTTAAACCTATCAATTATCTAAAGGAGCTTTTATTTTGAAAAAAGAATATTGGATTATTTTAATAACTTACATCGCCATGCAGCTCTCCACTTTTGTTGGAGTTCCGGTCATTCTTTTTATTGCTGGTTTACTTGGATACAATCCAGCTTCCAAAGCGATTCAATTCCAATCTAACATTATTTGGCTAATATTTAGTTTTATCATCGCCTTAATTATCTGTCTTGTTTTGCTAAGAAAGGAAGTCAGTAATCCGATGCGTTCAGATGTAATGAGCATTCCTTCCTCTATTGGGTGGGCAATTGGTGGGGTATTTCTGTCTTTATTTGCCCAAAGCTTTGCCGGAATCATTGAACAGCAATTAGGCATAAAACAAGGATCAGAAAACACAGAACAAATTATGCAGCTTATCAACGCAGCACCTCTTGTGATTATAGTAGTAAGTATTATTGGACCGATTCTAGAGGAAATTGTATTTCGTAAAATCATTTTCGGTTCCCTATATCAGCGATTCGGATTTTTCATTTCTGCACTAATTAGTTCCCTAATCTTTGCAGTTGCTCATAGAGATTTTGTCCACATCCTTCTATATGCAAGCATGGGCTTTACCTTTGCATTCCTATATGTAAAAACCAAAAGAATCCTTGTGCCAATCTTTGCCCATGTCGCAATGAACACACTCGTAGTAATTTTGCAATTAAACTATGACAAAATTATCGAATGGCAGGAAAAATACTCGGGCGTAACACAATTTATTGGAGGATTTTTATAAAATGAGAAGATCACCGTTATTTTCAGGAGTTCTATATATTATTTTTGGAGCTCTTTTTACGTATTTTGCAATCCACGATTTACAATTAAATCAAGAATGGGGATTCTATACGTATTTACTAGTCATCCTGGCAACCTTTGACATCGGATCAGGAATAAAATTAATCAACTTTCACTTTTTCCTGAAAAAAAACCAAACAGATAGAAAAAAGCCGAAACAATGATAGAAAATAATTAAGAGTGGAAATCAACGGGCCACTTTTTAATTCTTTCTAAAAAAAATGCGTGTATAAGAATGTAGTTTCCGCTACACCCTTATACACGCATTTCCTTTTTATTCTTCCGTTTCCTCTGCCTCTACATCTGGCGTAGGATAATGCTTTAAGAAATAAACAAGCGATTGCAGCTCCACAGCCAAATCAATATGATGTACTCTCACATTCGCTGGCACATTTAAGCGAGCAGGAGTAAAATTCAATATTCCTTTGATATTACTCTCTACTAAACGATCTGTAATAATTTGTGCTGCATGTGCTGGTACCGTTAGTATTGCTACTTCAACACCATTCTCTTGCAGAACCTTCTCTAAATCATCCATATGATGAATAGGCACATCGTTCACTAAAGTGCCAATCTTTTCTTCTATAACATCGAATCCTACTTCAATTTTTGTGTTATTATTTTTTAAGAAGTTATATTTCAAAAAGGCAACCCCTAAATTACCAACACCAATTAAAGCTACTTTCGTTAGTTCATCTTGATCTAATGTTTTACGGAAAAATGATAATAAATAGTTTACATTGTATCCATATCCCTTTTTTCCAAGCGCGCCAAAATAAGAGAAATCCCGTCTTATTGTGGCAGAGTCGACCTTCACTGCTTCACTTAATTCAGCAGAAGACACTCTCTGCTTACCTGATGAATGTAAATTTTTTAAAAAACGATAGTATAATGGTAACCGCTTTGCTGTTGCCTGCGGTATTTTCATTACCTCATTATGCATACTTATCCCCTACCTATATTTAAAAATTAGCAGTTATTCTACTGCTCTCTTTTGTAATCGCCATTTTTTCCACCTGATTTCTCGACTAAATAGGTGGGGCCAATTACCATCCCTTTATCCAAGCTTTTACACATATCATAAATCGTTAAAGCTGTAACAGATGCAGCAGTCAATGCTTCCATTTCCACACCTGTACTTCCGATTGTCTTTACGGTTGCGGAAATAATCAATTGAAAATCTTCCGCATCATCTTCCCATTGAAACGATATATCGACACCCTTCAACATAATTGGGTGACACATAGGTATGATGTCAGCTGTTTTTTTAGCAGCCATTATTCCTGCTACTTGGGCAACAGCTAGTACATCTCCTTTTTTTATCTCCTGCTTTGTGATTTTCTCATAAATTTCTTCACTTACTTTAATACTAGATAGAGCAACAGCTATGCGAGCGGTTTCACTTTTTTCTGATATATCAACCATTTTCGCATGGCCTTCCTGATTAAAATGTGTAAACTCCCCCATAATAACACCTCTAAGCAAAATGATACACTATTTTAAAGAGAATGTGTATTTATTATCACTTTTTTCCCATTTCCCCTTTTATTGCAGGATAACATATTTATAGGTTACACTTATGGTACATAATCCCCTGAGGTGAAGAAATGATACTATTACAAGTAAATCAGCTATCTAAGCATTTTGGAGCTGAACTTATCTTATCAAATATAAAATTAGAAGTACAAACGAGAGACCGAATCGCTCTAGTGGGAAGAAACGGCGCTGGCAAATCTACCTTATTGAAAATTATCGCTGGGCAATTATCCTATGACTCCGGTGAAATCATAAAGCCCAAAAATGTCGAAATAGGTTATCTAGCTCAAAACACAGGTTTGGAATCAAGCCTTTCCATTTGGGATGAGATGTTAACAGTTTTCCATGAGCTTCAAGTAAAAGAAAAACATTTAAGAAAACTGGAACAAAAGATGTCCGATCCCAATACAATCGAAAACCCAGATGCTTTTGAGCGAATTTTAAAGGAATATGACCACCTGCAATTTGAATTTAAAGAAAGCGGTGGCTATCAATACGAAGCAGATATCCGCTCCGTTTTACATGGTTTAAACTTTAGTACATTCAATTACAGTACAAAAATCTCTACGTTAAGTGGTGGTCAAAAAACAAGATTAGCACTAGCAAAGCTTCTACTAACTACACCAGATATTCTCATACTAGACGAACCAACAAACCATCTAGATATTGAAACATTATCTTGGTTGGAGCAATACTTGCAAGGTTATAAGGGTGCTGTATTAATCGTTTCCCATGACCGTTATTTCCTTGATAAAGTAGTGACCCAAGTGTACGAAATATCAAGACACCATATTCAAAAGTTTATTGGTAACTATAGCGGTTATCTTGAGCAAAAAGCGGCAAATTATGAGCGAGAAATGAAACTTTACGAAAAGCAACAAGATGAAATTGCCAAACTAGAAACATTCATTCAAAAAAATTTAGCAAGAGCGTCTACTACCAAAAGAGCACAAAGCCGCAGAAAAACATTGGACAGAATGGATAGAATCGATCGTCCAGACGGCAATGAAAAATCTGCTTCCTTCGGCTTTGAAATTACAAAACAAACAGGAAATGATGTATTAAAAATTAATGATCTTTCCATTGGTTATAAAGATAATTCAGTATCTGAGCATATTTCCTTCCAAATAAATAGAGGTGAAAGTGTTGCCCTAGTTGGCCCAAATGGTGTTGGAAAATCAACGCTATTAAAAACAATCATTGATAGGCTGCCAAAACATGCTGGTTCGATAGCACTTGGCTCAAATGTCATGATTGGATACTACGATCAAGAACAAGCAGAACTTACCTCTAATAAACGAGTCCTTAATGAATTATGGGATGACTTTCCACTGACACCTGAAAAAGATATCCGTACTGTCCTCGGCAATTTCTTATTTTCAGGAGACGATGTTTTAAAAATAGTAAATTCATTAAGTGGTGGAGAGAAGGCACGTCTCGCATTATCTAAGCTAATGATGGAAAAACCAAATGTCTTAATTTTGGACGAGCCGACAAACCATTTAGACTTAGACAGTAAAGAAGTACTCGAAAATGCTTTAATTGATTACCCAGGTACCATTCTTTTTGTTTCCCATGACAGATATTTTATTAACAGAATTGCAACAAAGGTGATTGAATTAGATAAGAGTGGATCCACAGAATTCTTAGGCGACTATGATTATTATGTGGAAAAGAAGCTGGAGCAAGCAGAAATTCAGGCATTAGAAGCAAATGCTGCTGTAAAACAAGCACAAAATACAGGGACAGAAGAGAAAAGCTCTTACCAAATGAGCAAGGAAGTGCAAAAATTAGAACGTCAAAGATTAAGAAGAATTGAAGAAATAGAAACAACTATTGAAGAGCTAGAAATAAAAGTATCAGAACAGGAAGCTCTTCTATGCGAACCTGAAATTTTCCAAGATCATGAAAAGGTCTTAGAGTTAAATAAAAGCCTTGAACAGTTAAAAGATCAAATCGAACGATTAATGGATGAATGGACCGAATTATCAGATAAGTAAAAAGTACTGGGTATTTATTTACCCAGTACTTTTTTTCCACATTATTATCCACATATCAAGGATTGTTTTATCAGCTTTCCACATATTTACCCACATTATCCACAAATACATAATGAATTATTCATATTATCCACAACGTGTGTATATAACATCATATTTATTCACAGTGACGCATATAGGGCCAAAGTCTTACTCCATTCCATTGTGGATTGTTATATCTAATCCTGGGTTTCCGTTCAAATCCAATCTTGATCGCTGTCCTTTTTCAAAGAAAATGGTTCCTGCTGCAGCAATCATTGCCGCATTATCTGTACATAAAGCTAATGGTGGTATCGTTAATTTTACGGAATTCATCTTTTTAAACTTATCCACAAGAGCAGTTCTAAGTCCTTTATTAGCAGCAACCCCACCTGCTAATACAACTTGCTTTACTTGGTACTGCTCTGCTGCCTCGACTGTCTTTGATACCAATACTTCCACAACACTTTCCTGAAAGCTAGCTGCCAAATCTTCAGGTCTAATAACTTCTCCACGTTGCTCAGCGTTATGCACAGTGTTGATAACTGCTGATTTCAATCCACTGAAACTAAAATCATAGGTTCCTTCTATCCATGCTCTTGGCAACTTTACAGCAGCAGCATTCCCTTCTGTCGCTAGTCGATCAATATGAGGGCCACCTGGATAAGGAAGATTAAGTGTTCGCGCAACCTTATCATAGGCTTCTCCAGCAGCGTCGTCTCTTGTTTCTCCAATAACTTCAAAATGACCATGCTCTCTCATTAATACTAATTCTGTATGCCCACCAGAAACCACTAGTGCTAATAAAGGGAATTCTAAGTTATCCACAAGTTGATTGGCATAAATATGCCCAGCAATATGATGTACACCCACAAGTGGGATATCATGTGCAAAACTTATTGCTTTAGCAGCATTCACTCCTATTAAAAGAGCTCCTACCAAACCTGGTCCCTCTGTTACAGCAATTGCATCGATTTCTTCATAAGTGACATCCGCTTGGGAGAGCGCTTCTTCTATTACAAGTGTAATTTGCTCCACATGATGTCTTGAAGCAATTTCTGGAACGACTCCACCAAATCTCTTATGACTTTCAATTTGAGAAGCTACAATATTTGAAAGGATTTCCGATCCATTTCTTACAATAGAAACCGCTGTTTCATCACAGCTTGTTTCCATACCCAATATAATCAAATCATTATTATTTTTCATAATTTCACCCACATTACTAAAGCATCTTCTTGATTATCTGTATAGTACTTCTTTCTAATTGCACCGTTTTGGAATCCTAGTTTTCTATATAAATTTTGTGCCACCATATTTGTCACACGGACTTCTAATGTCATAGAAGTAGCACCAAGCTGCCTTGCCTCATCCATTATCTTTGTAAGTAACGTTTCACCGAGCTTTTTTCCTCTGTACTCTGGCAGAATAGCTATATTTGTAATATGAGCTTCATCTACAACAATCCATACTCCACAATACCCGACAAGCCCTTCTTCATGTTGGATTACAATATATTTAGCAAATCGATTTTGTGTTAGCTCATTATAAAAAGCCTCTTTACTCCAAGGAGTAGTAAAAGAAATCATTTCGATTTTAAAAATATCATCGATATCCGCAACTGTCATATAGCGAAATTCAAATGCTGACATTATCCCCTGTCTTCCTTTATCTCTTTTTTATTTGCTTTCAGCCAATTTGCCTCTGCCTCTGCTAACCGTATATAATTAGGTGTAAACATATGTATCGCTTCAGCTGGTCTTGATTCTCCTAACATAGCAAGGAT
Source organism: Bacillus sp. T2.9-1 (assembly GCF_950097965.1). Taxonomy (NCBI): domain Bacteria; kingdom Bacillati; phylum Bacillota; class Bacilli; order Caryophanales; family Bacillaceae; genus Bacillus; species Bacillus sp. T2.9-1. The sequence goes on along the minus strand of NZ_CATNHG010000145.1, from coordinate 6,789 downwards.
AGAAGGTCTCGGATTAAAATCCACTCCATCTGCTAAATAAGCAAGATCACCTAATCCGTCCTTTAAGATTTCTTCATGAAGAGGTAAATCATTCCCAACAAATAATATGCTTTTCTTCAATGGAGCAAGGTGCTGAACCCAATCTGTAGATAAAATCAATTGATCCTTTTTTATTATTTCCACTTTATTACTTGTAAAATGATATAACCCTGTATAAATCTGTCCTCTTCTAGCATCGAATAGTGGAGACACATAACCATCAAAATATCGTCCTACAGATGCAGCAAGTACTTCTAGGCTAGAAACACCTACTAATGGAATATTTAATGTCCAGGCAAGTGTTTTTGCAATCGTAACCCCAATCCGAACGCCTGTATAAGATCCAGGTCCTTTTGCTACTACAACCTTGGAGAGATCCTTTGGCTTTATATCACATTCCTTCATTAATTGCTCGATCGCAGGCATCGCTCTAATCGAATGGTTCTTTTTCAGGTTAGTGATATATTCCCCAATTACCTTTCCATCTTCATATAAAGCAATACCTAAAACAAAATTTGACGTATCTATTGCTAATATCTTCATTCAAATATCTCCTTACATAATTGCATATAGCGAGAACCTTTAGGGGATAAAACTATTTTCCTTCCTGAAGTGTCGTCATAAAACAATTGAATTTGCAAAAATTCTATTGGCAGTTGGTCCTCAATTAAATGGGCCCATTCCACAACAGTAACTCCATCCCCTTCAAAATACTCCTCAAAGCCTAAATCTTCCTCACTATCCTTTAATCGATAGACATCCATATGATATAACGGTAATATCCCTTGATATTCCTTTATTATTGTAAAGGTTGGACTATTAACCGTTTTAGCTATTCCTAATCCTTTCGCGATTCCTTTTGTAAAAGTTGTTTTGCCAGCGCCAAGATCCCCTTCTAAAGTAATTACATCCCCTGCTTTTAAAAGCAAGCCAATTCGCTCAGCAAAACTAATCGTCTCTTCCACATTATCTGCCTTCCACTCAAAGTTTTTCATAAATTACTCCTAATATAAAATTTAATAATGGTATATCTTTTATTATACTCAATAAACCTATGAGTCTAAAGCAAGTCTCCTTGTTTTTTTGAGGAAACAGAATAGTTTGTCTCATAATCCTAAAAGAAATACAAAATATCCATTCAAATCAATCTATTATACTTTTTTTCATTCATTTATCAGTCTGTTTAACTTAGATATCCACAGTCTCTCCATTTTAGAGGTTCTTAGACGAACAAAAAAATCCTTAGGTTATTCCTAAGGATTTTTTTCATTGTTTGATTGCGGGGACAGGATTTGAACCTGCGACCTTCGGGTTATGAGCCCGACGAGCTACCAGACTGCTCCACCCCGCGACGATATTAAAAATATAAAAGCCTGGCGACGTCCTACTCTCACAGGGGGAGAACCCCCAACTACCATCGGCGCTTTAGAAGCTTAACTTCCGTGTTCGGTATGGGAACGGGTGTGACCTTCTCGCTATCGCCACCAGACTATTTAATTTTTGAGAGTTATTCCCTCAAAACTAGATTATGAAGTAAAGATAAGAAATGAGTAATCTTTCTTAGCTTACGCTAAGATTTATTGTCCAGCTCCAACGCCTATCGCCTATCAAACTTCCGATCATCTCTTTTGCGTAAGTCAACATCGATTCACTTACGTTCATCGTGTTTCCTTTATCGAAAGAACAAGCTCTTCCAGTTTGTACGCCGATAAACAGGCGTTTCCGCTTTTCGTTTTAGTTAAGTCCTCGATCTATTAGTATCAGTCAGCTCCACATGTCGCCACGCTTCCACCTCTGACCTATCAACCTGATCATCTTTCAGGGATCTTACTAGCTTACGCTATGGGAAATCTCATCTTGAGGGGGGCTTCATGCTTAGATGCTTTCAGCACTTATCCCTTCCGCACATAGCTACCCAGCGATGCCTTTGGCAAGACAACTGGTACACCAGCGGTGCGTCCATCCCGGTCCTCTCGTACTAAGGACAGCTCCTCTCAAATTTCCTACGCCCACGACGGATAGGGACCGAACTGTCTCACGACGTTCTGAACCCAGCTCGCGTACCGCTTTAATGGGCGAACAGCCCAACCCTTGGGACCGACTACAGCCCCAGGATGCGATGAGCCGACATCGAGGTGCCAAACCTCCCCGTCGATGTGGACTCTTGGGGGAGATAAGCCTGTTATCCCCGGGGTAGCTTTTATCCGTTGAGCGATGGCCCTTCCATGCGGAACCACCGGATCACTAAGCCCGACTTTCGTCCCTGCTCGACTTGTAGGTCTCGCAGTCAAGCTCCCTTGTGCCTTTACACTCTACGAATGATTTCCAACCATTCTGAGGGAACCTTTGGGCGCCTCCGTTACTTTTTAGGAGGCGACCGCCCCAGTCAAACTGCCCACCTGACACTGTCTCCCACCCCGATAAGGGGTGCGGGTTAGAATGTCAATACAGCCAGGGTAGTATCCCACCAATGCCTCCACCGAAGCTAGCGCTCCGGCTTCCAAGGCTCCTACCTATCCTGTACAAGCTGTACCAAAATTCAATATCAGGCTGCAGTAAAGCTCCACGGGGTCTTTCCGTCCTGTCGCGGGTAACCTGCATCTTCACAGGTACTATAATTTCACCGAGTCTCTCGTTGAGACAGTGCCCAGATCGTTACACCTTTCGTGCGGGTCGGAACTTACCCGACAAGGAATTTCGCTACCTTAGGACCGTTATAGTTACGGCCGCCGTTTACTGGGGCTTCAATTCAGAGCTTCGCGCGAACGCTAACCCCTCCTCTTAACCTTCCAGCACCGGGCAGGTGTCAGCCCCTATACTTCGCCTTGCGGCTTCGCAGAGACCTGTGTTTTTGCTAAACAGTCGCCTGGGCCTATTCACTGCGGCTCTCGCAGGCTTGCACCCGCAAGAGCACCCCTTCTCCCGAAGTTACGGGGTCATTTTGCCGAGTTCCTTAACGAGAGTTCTCTCGCTCACCTTAGGATTCTCTCCTCGCCTACCTGTGTCGGTTTGCGGTACGGGCACCATCAATCTCGCTAGAGGCTTTTCTTGGCAGTGTGGAATCAGGAACTTCGGTACTATATTTCCCTCGCCGTCACAGCTCCGCTTTTATGGTAATGGGATTTGCCTCATTACCGGCCTAACTGCTTGGACGTGCTAATCCAACAGCACGCTTACCCTATCCTCCTGCGTCCCCCCATTGCTCAAATGATTGAAAGGTGGTACAGGAATATCAACCTGTTGTCCATCGCCTACGCTTTTCAGCCTCGGCTTAGGTCCCGACTAACCCTGAGCGGACGAGCCTTCCTCAGGAAACCTTAGGCATTCGGTGGATGAGATTCTCACTCATCTTTCGCTACTCATACCGGCATTCTCACTTCTAAGCGCTCCACCAGTCCTTACGGTCTAGCTTCAACGCCCTTAGAACGCTCTCCTACCACTGACATCATTAGATGTCAATCCACAGCTTCGGTGATACGTTTAGCCCCGGTACATTTTCGGCGCAGAGTCACTCGACCAGTGAGCTATTACGCACTCTTTAAATGGTGGCTGCTTCTAAGCCAACATCCTGGTTGTCTAAGCAACTCCACATCCTTTTCCACTTAACGTATACTTTGGGACCTTAGCTGGTGGTCTGGGCTGTTTCCCTCTTGACCACGGATCTTATCACTCGTAGTCTGACTCCCAAGAATAAGTATTTGGCATTCGGAGTTTGTCTGAATTCGGTAACCCGATGGGGGCCCCTAGTCCAAACAGTGCTCTACCTCCAATACTCTAAATCTTGAGGCTAGCCCTAAAGCTATTTCGGAGAGAACCAGCTATCTCCAAGTTCGATTGGAATTTCTCCGCTACCCACACCTCATCCCCGCACTTTTCAACGTGCGTGGGTTCGGGCCTCCATCCAGTGTTACCTGGACTTCACCCTGGACATGGGTAGATCACCTGGTTTCGGGTCTACAACCACATACTATTTCGCCCTATTCAGACTCGCTTTCGCTGCGGCTCCGTCTTATCAACTTAACCTCGCATGTAATCGTAACTCGCCGGTTCATTCTACAAAAGGCACGCTATCACCCATAAATGGGCTCTAACTACTTGTAGGCACACGGTTTCAGGATCTATTTCACTCCCCTTCCGGGGTGCTTTTCACCTTTCCCTCACGGTACTGGTTCACTATCGGTCACTAGGGAGTATTTAGCCTTGGGAGATGGTCCTCCCTGCTTCCGACGGGATTTCTCGTGTCCCGCCGTACTCAGGATACACTCTGGAGGGAACGAAGTTTCGACTACAGGGTTTTTACCTTCTACGACTGACCTTTCCAGATCGATTCGTCTACCCCGTTCCTTTGTAACTCCATATAGAGTGTCCTACAACCCCAAGAGGCAAGCCTCTTGGTTTGGGCTAATCCCGTTTCGCTCGCCGCTACTCAGGGAATCGCGTTTGCTTTCTCTTCCTCCGGGTACTTAGATGTTTCAGTTCCCCGGGTCTGCCTTCAGTACCCTATGTATTCAGGTAAAGATTCTATCCCATTACGGATAGAGGGTTTCCCCATTCGGAAATCTCTGGATCAAAGCTTACTTACAGCTCCCCAAAGCATATCGGTGTTAATCCCGTCCTTCATCGGCTCCTAGTGCCAAGGCATCCACCGTGCGCCCTTTCTAACTTAACTTAGTTTCGACCAAAGATAAGCGGCGTATCTCTTCGTCAGCTTCCTTACTCTGCTCCTCACGTACTAGCGTACGCTCCGGTGCTCGCTCGGTCGCTTCCTTGACCTACTTGCTTCTCTTTGCTCTCAAATCTTTGAAAGAGTATTCGATTGATACGATTACTTTTCAAAGAAATAATTCTCTAAAATAGAGAATCTAAGATGGCGATTACTCGGTTTCTTTCTTGTTTTTACTATTCATAATCTAGTTTTCAAGGAACAATTTCGGCTAAAGATAAACTTCGCATCTCTTCGTCAGCTTCTTCGCTCTGCTCCTCACGTACTGTTGTACGCTCCGGTGCTCGCGCGTTTGCTTCCTTGATCTACTCGTTTCTCTTTACCCTCAAACTTATTACTGTTTTTGAGGAATTGCTCCCTCAAAACTGAACAACAAATCGTCAACAATCTTTGATGGAATGTACATTCCATTTTCCTTAGAAAGGAGGTGATCCAGCCGCACCTTCCGATACGGCTACCTTGTTACGACTTCACCCCAATCATCTATCCCACCTTAGGCGGCTGGCTCCAAAAGGTTACCCCACCGACTTCGGGTGTTACAAACTCTCGTGGTGTGACGGGCGGTGTGTACAAGGCCCGGGAACGTATTCACCGCGGCATGCTGATCCGCGATTACTAGCGATTCCAGCTTCATGTAGGCGAGTTGCAGCCTACAATCCGAACTGAGAATGGTTTTATGGGATTTGCTAGGCGTCACCGCTTTGCTGCCCTTTGTACCATCCATTGTAGCACGTGTGTAGCCCAGGTCATAAGGGGCATGATGATTTGACGTCATCCCCACCTTCCTCCGGTTTGTCACCGGCAGTCACCTTAGAGTGCCCAACTAAATGCTGGCAACTAAGATCAAGGGTTGCGCTCGTTGCGGGACTTAACCCAACATCTCACGACACGAGCTGACGACAACCATGCACCACCTGTCACTCTGTCCCCCGAAGGGGAACGTCCTATCTCTAGGAGTGTCAGAGGATGTCAAGACCTGGTAAGGTTCTTCGCGTTGCTTCGAATTAAACCACATGCTCCACCGCTTGTGCGGGCCCCCGTCAATTCCTTTGAGTTTCAGCCTTGCGGCCGTACTCCCCAGGCGGAGTGCTTAATGCGTTTGCTGCAGCACTAAAGGGCGGAAACCCTCTAACACTTAGCACTCATCGTTTACGGCGTGGACTACCAGGGTATCTAATCCTGTTTGCTCCCCACGCTTTCGCGCCTCAGCGTCAGTTACAGACCAAAGAGTCGCCTTCGCCACTGGTGTTCCTCCACATCTCTACGCATTTCACCGCTACACGTGGAATTCCACTCTTCTCTTCTGCACTCAAGTCCCCCAGTTTCCAATGACCCTCCACGGTTGAGCCGTGGGCTTTCACATCAGACTTAAAGGACCGCCTGCGCGCGCTTTACGCCCAATAATTCCGGACAACGCTTGCCACCTACGTATTACCGCGGCTGCTGGCACGTAGTTAGCCGTGGCTTTCTGGTTAGGTACCGTCAAGGTACAAGCAGTTACTCTTGTACTTGTTCTTCCCTAACAACAGAGTTTTACGATCCGAAAACCTTCATCACTCACGCGGCGTTGCTCCGTCAGACTTTCGTCCATTGCGGAAGATTCCCTACTGCTGCCTCCCGTAGGAGTCTGGGCCGTGTCTCAGTCCCAGTGTGGCCGATCACCCTCTCAGGTCGGCTACGCATCGTTGCCTTGGTGAGCCGTTACCTCACCAACTAGCTAATGCGCCGCGGGCCCATCTGTAAGTGACAGCGTAAACCGTCTTTCAGCTTTTCTACATGTGTAGAAAAGGATTATCCGGTATTAGCTCCGGTTTCCCGAAGTTATCCCAGTCTTACAGGCAGGTTGCCCACGTGTTACTCACCCGTCCGCCGCTAACTTTAAAAGCAAGCTTTTAAAGTCCGCTCGACTTGCATGTATTAGGCACGCCGCCAGCGTTCGTCCTGAGCCAGGATCAAACTCTCCAATAAAGAGTTGATTAGCTCAAATGCTAAACTCTAGCTTTTTATTACTTGTTGTCATTCTATAA
>NZ_CATNHG010000144.1:0-10522 GCF_950097965.1 Bacillus sp. T2.9-1 | reverse complement strand
TTAAGACGGAATAATTTGAACAAGATTTTGCACATTCCGAAATAAAGTGAAAAAAATAGCACATTATTTCAGATTTCCTCCCGGATTAATGTGGAAAAGAGTATCTGAAATATTGTGCTCGTTTACACTATTTCTAATTTTGCTAACTGGTAAGGATAGCCCGATTATATCATCAACAGGAACTGGAATAACACCATACTCAACCGTTACAAAGGGCTTATACGATTTCACCACTTGTTCAAAAAGCATCCATCGTTTTCTAAATAATTTAATCAATGGATACACCTCCTAATTAAAGCTATTATAATTAGAGGTAGTCTAATTACAAATAATTTTTTCAGTTTAGAAAAGGACTTGCATAGGGAGATAAAAGGTAATCCTTTTCTGTAATTATAAGAACATTCGTTCGAAAAAAACTTGTTTTCGAACAAATGTTCTTATATAATGTGTTTTAAAGGAGGGAGCTTAGGATGATAAAACAATTAGATAAAGCGTGGAAAGAAAAAAGACCTATAGAGATTGTTTATGTGAAAAAAGATGACTCTATATCCCAACGAACGGTTCTTGTGTATGCAGTAACAGACACATACATTAAGGCGTATTGTTTAAAAAAGAAGCAGCCACGCATTTTTAAAGTGGATTCCATCCTAGCTGTCTCCTTTAAATCGAAGTCATTTAAATTGTTTGCATAAAAAAGCTTTTCTTTTTGGAGAAGAGCTGTTTATTAATCCCGATTTATAAGAACTTCTATTCTTAAAAAGATATAGGCATTAATAGAAAGATGTTAATGTAAAAGGTGAAGTATTCCTAAATAAAATGTAAGAAAATCAGCAATTTAGTAAGGTTTCTTATGCGCTAGTTAGAATTATTTATTAAACATCTTTCTATGTGTAAATCTAGAAAAATAATATTCCACTTCTGTGCCGCTAGACATTCCTCTTAGTCCTTCAGCATATTTTAATAAAGATTAGTGTAAAAGCTCGGACAAGCTCTTTTTCCTTTCATACAATATATTGTAAGTGAAATTGATAATAGAAAGGAGCGAAAGAAATGGGTCGCCATAATAATAATAATAATGTGTTAGGTTCTAGTAATAATAATCATGGGAAAAAATGTCGAAATTGCGTTTCTCCAGTGAGAGATATCGTTCATCCTACTCAAACAGTTGTTCGAACAACAACAAATGAAAAAAGAATTCGTAATATTCACCCAACAGAAGTAATTAATGTAAATAGAACGGTAATTCGTAATGAAAATTATTTTCCAGTAACAGAAAGACAAGTGAACGAAACAGTTGTTGAAGACTTCGATTGTGGTACTGATGTAAATAATCCAAATAATTGCAGACCGAGAAGAAACTTCTTCTAATACTATGAAAGAAAAGGTACCCCAATAAACCAGGGTACCTTTTCGTATGCTATATGTATAATTAAAAGGATGATATTTTATGAAAAAAAGAAAGCACAAAAGTGCCTTCTTTTAACGAGATTAATATCCTCCCCAATAGGAAGCGCCAATGATGATTAACAAAATGAATAACACAACTAATAAAGCAAAGTTATTGTTGTAACCTCCACCGCTATAACAGTCTGACATATATGCCACCTCCTTCTACATGTTACACCATATCTTATGTACGAAAGATTGAAAGGGAATGGACAAGTAACTAACGAGGAGAATAAAAGGCTATTTGATTAGAGACTTTTGAACATAAATGGCTTACGGTTGGTGTAATGATAATATATATTAAATTGGAGACAGGGGGACAATCTTTTTCGAAAACAGCTTAATGGAAAGTAAATAGAAAAAGTGCCTCAAATTAAGGAATTTCAAGGACACTATCTATTAAATAGTAATAGATAATCTGTCAATGAGTACCAACATTTTGAGACACTTTCATACAGAAGATTAATAACCTCCTATATAAGATGCACCAATAATAACTAATAAAATAAATAATACTACGATTAATGCAAAGTTGCTTCCAAATGAGCCTCCATATTCAGACATACTAGTCACCTCCAACTATAGATTTACTATATAATATGGAAGTGATACTAGATGGTGTGGACAAGTTCATTATAATATGTACAAAAAGGTCTAAATAAAGAAATAAGTATATAAAATGTTATAGTCATTGTATGAAGGCATGCATGAATACCATAAGAAATAAAAAGAAGGATAACGCTTACATAATTTTTGAAAAATGAGTTGTCATTTAAAATGACAAAAAGCTAAAAGGATATGACTAATGTGTGCAAATATCTTCTAACATGGTAAATTGAGAATTATGAACAAGTTCTACCTTAAATACATTATAAATATCCCTAATTTCACAATAACCAGTATCATAGCAAAATAAAATTTTAAAGACTTTGCCTTTATACAATACGTTTCCTGACATTTTAATCCTCCTTGATATTAGGTGTACTTATATTGTTTTTCTTTCAAATACCCGCTAGATAAAACTCTTAAACCTATTTTTAAAAATATATTTTATTTTTGGACAATTTAAATCTAGGAATCAAAAAAATTCAATAAATTGTGATTGAAATAAGGCAAACACTATTTCTTTTCGTATTGGATTCCAGTTAAAATAGAAGGAGGGAGAAAATTTTTCCATTAATCTCGGTGTCTTATACTTATTTGCTAGTAAAAAGTGGACTTAGACCTAACTAATAGGTAAAAAGTAATGAAAAAATTATCAGAATTTTGTTAAATGGAGGAATCAATATGAAAAGAATTGCTGTATTCTGTGGTTCAAGTACAGGAGCTTCTAAAATTTATATCGAAGAAGCCGTTGCACTAGGAAAAGAATTGGCGAGACGTGATTTAGAGCTTGTATATGGCGGTTCATGCATTGGGTTAATGGGAGCTCTTGCTGATAGTATGGTGGAAGAGGGTGGCAAGGTATTTGGCGTACTCCCTGACTTTCTTCAAGAAAAAGAAATAGCCCATCCACATTTAAGTGAATTAATTGTCGTAAAATCCATGCATGAAAGAAAGGCAAAAATGACAGAGCTAGCTGATGGGTTTATTACACTTCCAGGCGGTGCGGGCACAATGGAAGAGTTTTTTGAAATCTTTACTTGGGCACAGCTTGGTTTACATAAAAAACCTTTAGGGATTCTTAATATCAATCATTATTATGATCCCCTAGTTGGATTAATTAATCATATGGCCAATGCGGAATTTTTACAAGAACAGTATCGGAACATTGCGATAATCGATTCTAATCCAGCACAATTGCTTGATAAATTTTCGACCTATACTCCCCCTGGAATAAAAACATTTATTCAGGTGAGTCAGTCTTAAGCTTCTTTTATACATAAAAATTACTTGGGGTTTGGAGGAGAATTGTGGTGTTACTTGTTCAAAAGTTTTATGACGTAAATGATTTCAAGCGGGTGATGCTGCCACTTTTAGAAAAAGAAGAAGCGGTTAATGGCTTGCCACTAGGAATCTTAATGAATATAAATGAGATGATTAAGCCTATCATTATGGCTGGGGTTTATAAGGATGAACAACCAATTCTTATGCTGTTTCAGACACATCCAAAACAAATAATCGTCTCTATTTTTCCAGGGATGACTCCATTGGAGCTACCGTTAGTAAGTAAATTAATTCATGAAAATATAGAAGAAATTCCTGGTTTCATTGGCGAGAAAGCAATTGTACAAGAGCTGGCTCAACATATTGCTACATTACGTCAAGTAAACGTTGTATTGGGAATGGATCAACGTATCTATCAACTAAAAGAAGTGAAAAAGAAGCCATCTAATGTTGGTCGTTTCAGATGGATAACAAGTAGAGATCAGGTGCTAATTCAACAATGGATTTATGATTTCGCTCTGTCCATTAATCAGCCGTTAGAAATGGAACAGGCAGGAATACGTGCAGAGGAGATTATTCAAGGTGGGAAACTTGCTGGCTGGGAAGTAGATAATCAGTTAGTTAGTATGGCAAATGCAAGCAGACCTACGAAGAATAATATAACGATTAATTTTGTGTATACGCCAGAATCTTATAGAAGAAAAGGCTATGCCACAAATTGTGTTGCAGAACTTTCAGAACGGTTGTTAAAGAGTGGATATTCATCTACTAGCCTCTATACAGATATCACAAATCCAACATCCAATAAGATATACATGGATATTGGCTATGAACCAATGAAAGATTCTATTTTGCTATTTTTTGAGAAGAAAAACTAACTTACTATTAATTTACTATTTCTGTATGATGAAAGGAGAAATGGGGAGTGGATGAAAGGTATCCAATTGGTTTATTTGAATATGAAAGACAGATTTCAGAGGAAGTTTTACATAGATGGATTTCAGAAATAGAGGAATATCCAGCTAAACTTGAGAAAACAATAGCCCTATTGACAGAGGAACAGTTAGATACTCCCTATCGACAAGACGGCTGGACAATTCGTCAAGTAGTACACCATGTAGCAGATAGTCATATGAACGCATATATACGGACAAAGCTTGCCTTAACTGAACAGAAGCCGATTATTAAACCATATGAAGAAGGACTATGGGCACAGCTTCCCGACTATACCATGCCTGTAAATGTGTCCATCCAATTGCTTTTCAATATTCATGCAAGATGGGTTCATTTATTTCGAGCTCTGCTTCAGACAAATGAATTAGAGAAGGAATTCCAACATCCAGAAAGTGGTACTCAATCTGTTCGATTATTAATTGGAAATTACGCATGGCATGGTCGTCATCACCTCGCTCATATTACGAATCTGTGTGAAAATAAAGACTGGAAAACGGAATAGTTGCTGTAAAAAAAAGGAGAGAATAAGAAATAATCTTGTACCTCCTTTTTTATTTGTTTAAAATAGGGGCTAAGTAAAAGTTAAAAGAACTAAAATGGTTGAAATTATTTTTTCTAATTTATTTCCTTATCTCATATACATATAAAGATTTGCAAGAAAAGATTTAAATTGTTTTTCTAATATCCGAAAAATATGAAATTAAATTACTGGCCAGAATACATACTTCATCCCAATATTTATCGATGAAAATGAGGAGGGAAACTGTGACATATATCGGAAAAAGTGTTTTTCGGAAAGAATCCCTTGAAAAAGTGACAGGAAAAGCAAAATATACAGCAGATTACTTAGCAAGTGATGCATTACATGTGGAGATGGTAAAAAGCTCGTATGCCCATGCTACTATTCGTTCAATTGAAATAGCAGAAGCCAAAAAGACAGAAGGGGTAAGAGCAATCATCCTTGGAGATAATTTACCTTTGATAGGAGAAGAAGTAATTGATCGACCTCCACTTGCTGTCAATAAAGTTCGATATTATGGAGAAGTCATTGCCTTAGTTGTCGCAGATACAATCCCCATTGCAAAGAAAGCAGCCCAACTTATTCACATCGAATATGAGCCCCTGACAGTTGTTAATTCTCCATTACAAGCACTAGAGAAAGATGCACCACGCCTTCATGACAATTTACTCGATTACAAGAAAGACGAAGGGATTTATCCTGTGGAAGGAACAAATATTATCAATCACACAAAGATTAGAAAAGGAGATGTTCAAGCAGAAATGAAGGAAGGGGAAGTGATGGTTGAATCCCATTTTTCTATTCCGATATCTGATCATTCTTCTATGGAAACAAGAGCAGCACTGTGTGAAATTGGAGAAAGCGGAATCGTCCGAATTATCACAAGCTCACAGGCACCTTATATGGTGAAAAAAATTATCAGTAGAGATTTTAAGGTGGAAACAGGAAAAGTAGTCGTAGAAACGCCATTTGTAGGTGGAGGTTATGGTGGAAAAGCTTCTGTTCACTTAGAAATATTTGCATACCTTGCATCAAAAGCAGTTGGTGGGAGAAAAGTACGTGTATTTAATACGCGTGAAGAAGATTTAACGGTTTCCCCAGTACATGTTGGCTTAGAAGCGACGGTTCAGCTTGCATGTACAGCGGAAGGCAAGCTGACTGCTGCAAAATTGAAATATGTGTTTGATGGCGGAGCATATGCAGATAAATCGCCTCATCTTAGTACAGCAGGTGCAGTAGATTGTACAGGACCATATAAAATCGATCATGTCTGGTGTGATGCTTTATGTGTGTATACAAACCATCCCTATGCAGCCCCATTCAGAGGATTTAGCCATGGAGAAGTCCATTTTGCTTTTGAAAGAGCGATGGATATACTTGCGAAAAAAATAGATATGGATCCTCTATATTTCAGAAAAATCAATGTCATTCATCCAGGTGATACGACTCCGACTCAAGTAGTGTTAACGAGCAGCAAAATAGGAGATGTAGAAAAATGCATAGATCGCTTAAGGGAATTAATGGAGTGGGAAAACGGTCAATTGGAAGCAATCTCTCAAAATAGGGTCCGTGTAAAAGGAATCTCATGTAGCTGGAAAAACTCAACAATCGGTCCAGCAGTTAGTTCTGGGGTAGTGCTCACCTTTAATTCAGATGGAAGTATCAATCTAATGTCTGGATTAGTCGAAATAGGCACAGGAACGAAAACGGTATTAGCACAAATTTTAGCAGAGCAAATGAAAATGAGTGTGGATCGAATACATGTGCGTATGGCTGTTGATACACAAACAGTACCAGAGCATTGGAAGACAGTAGCAAGTAGAGGAACGTTAATGGCAGGGAGAGCAGTGATGGCTGCAGCAGATGATGCCATTCGTAAACTGAAAAAAATGGGAGCGATTGTTTTAAGGGTTTCAGAAGATGATTTAGATGTAGCGAATGAAACGGTATTCTTACGAGATAACCCGAAACAATTCGTGCCATTTAAAGACATTGTGTATGGATATACCTATCCAAATGGAAATTCAATTGGCGGACAAATCATTGCAAATGGTAGTTACACACTGACAGGTTTAACTAATTTAGATCCAGAAACAGGTGCAGGAAATCCTGGTCCTGAATGGGCAGTAGCAGCACATGGAATCGAAATTGAAATGGATAGGAAAACATTTCGGTACAAAATTCTAAAAGCAATTACGGTCGTTGATTTAGGAGAAGTCCTTAATTACAAGGCAGCTCTTGGGCAAATAAAAGGAGCCATGAGTATGGGTATTGCCTGGGCAGGCAGGGAAGCTTTTTATTTTGATGAAAACGGTAGAGTTCTAAACCCCCAATTGAGAACCTATCGACCTTTAAGATTTGGTGAACATCCGCAATATGAAGTCGATGTTATAAAAACACCTCACTTAGAGGCACCATTTGGAGCAAGGGGAGCAGGGGAACATGGGTTGGTTGGCATTCCGGCGGCGTTAGGAAATGCCCTTTCGCATGCCATAAACACTGAATTGAAAAGTCTCCCACTTACACCAGAAGCTATTTGGAGACAATGGAAGGAGGCACATAATGGCATTTGAATATAAACAAGCTTCCACCATGGAACAGGCAATGCAAATATATGCAGAAACAAAATCGCAAAATAGACATCCAGCCTATTATGCGGGCGGTACAGAAATTATTACGCTAAGAAGAATAAACCAATTAAATGTGGATGTCACAATTGATATAAACAAAATAGCGGCATGCAATGTTCACCAGATGGAGGAAGAATACCTTGTAATCGGTTCCTGTATCACATTGACAGACGTAGAAGAAAGCAATTATTTTCCCTTATTAACAATGGTTTGTAAAGAAATTGCGGATCGAACAGCAAGAAATAAGATTACGGTTGGTGGAAATATTTGTGGTGAAATCTTTTATCGAGAAGCAGTACTGCCATTCCTTTTAACAGATAGTGTGTTGGTGCTTGCAAATGAATCTGGAATTAGAACAGAATTTATCCATCATGTATTTGAGGGGAAATTATTGCTTCAGACGGGAGAATTATTGGTGCAGGCTTTTATTGAAAAACGATATTTGACTCAAGAATATATAGCAATAAAAGTGAGACAGCAGTGGGAGACAGGGTATCCATTAATTACAGTAGCTGCACTAAAGATGGATGGTCAAATTAGAGTAGCCATCAGCGGATTATGCCCTTTCCCGTTTCGAGCATTTGAAGTGGAGCGCATAATAAATAATCAAAGCATGAGTAGAGAAGAACGAATCGATTTAGCATTAGCCCATCTCCCTTCCCCTATCCTTAACGATGTCGAAGGTTCAAATGAATACCGATTATTTGTACTTTCTGACCTTTTAGAAAAAATAATTGATCGATTGGAGGGAGTGTAATTGGCGGAAAGTAGACAAAATTTAGTAATCGTAAAACTGCGGATAAACGAGGAAAACCATTCAGTAGTTATTCCTCCATCGAAAACATTACTTGCTACATTGCGCGAAGACCTCTATTTAACAGGTGCGAAGCCAGGTTGTTTCAACGGAGATTGTGGTGCTTGCACCATAATTATGGAGGGGATGCCGATGAAATCTTGCTTAATGCTCGCAGTGGAAGCACAAGGCAAGGAGATTATTACGATAGAAGGACTGAATAATAGTCCCCTCCAACAAATATTTATCGAAGAATTTGCTTTTCAATGTGGTTATTGTACACCAGGATTTATTATGAATGGTCATGCACTCCTCCTTAATGAAGCTAATCCTAATAAAGAAAAGATTAAAGAATGGCTGGAATCCAATATATGTCGCTGTACGAGTTATGAGGAAATCGAAAAAGCGATTTTAAAAGCCATCGCTAATCGAAACGGATAAGGAAAATACCTCCTGCATAGCGAAGTATGCAGGAGGATGAAATTACATTTTTTGCTGCTTATTTTGGCTATTTAACGCATCTTCTTCCATCGTTTCAGCCATTCCATATAAACCATTCATTTCTTGTTCATCTGCATCCAATCCTAATTTGTTTTGCTGCTTTATATCTTTCGCATTTGGATCTTTCATCATTTTCTCTCCTTTCAAGATTCATTGCTTAGTTTGTGGAAAATGAATAATAATATGTGATAAATAGAACATTCTTATCTAGAAAGATGCTTTTTTATTGTTTCAAAAACAGCTTTTAAGAAAATACCTAGAACAATAAAGCCAATAAATGACTTTGTATGGGACCAATCTTCCCCTAATACGAACATTTTCCTAAGCATAAATAAAGGCTCAATAATATAGGAAAATAGGATGGACCAGCATAACGTGGCGAACAAAAAATTTTTCCAAGTGCTAAAATATTGATATACAAGCATGGCGGTGATAGGGATTACGACCAAATTAGCAGGAATAAGCGGGGTAATGATGGGGAGTAATTTGTCCGGATAGCTCCATAAGAGCATCTCTGTGCCCATAATGTCTAAGAGCATACATAAAGTGGCACAAACCATTCCATATGAAAACACCTCAAAAAAGCGATTTTTGTCTACTACTTTCCAAAAAATAAAATAAGGAATAATCGTTGATAGGAAAAGTATCCACCAATTAAAAGAAAATAAATCATGCTGTAACCAATGATCAAAGGATAGATGAAATAATTTTTCTTTTTCTTTATCAATTTCTACATTACTAGGGAAGTTTAATAAAAAAAAGTACATGGATCTCACCACTTTTACTCCTCCTAAATGGATAATAAAAAGGAAGATTTTATTAAATTAGTATGAATCAAAAATAGAAAATTATTAGTTTTTTTATGTATACATAAATTTACCAAATGAGGGGAAGTTAGAGAGTATTAAAGGTGGGGATATGGGATGAAGAAAAAGTGGAAAAAATACAAGGTATATATCATTGGATTATTTTATATTTTGTTTATTAATGGATTAATTGCAGCGAGCTATATCATTGGATTTAAAGAATTTAAAAAACTAATCAATTTTTAACAAAAATCATCACCAAAGTCACTTTTCATCGTAATGTTCCCTATAGGAATAGGATAAGGTATGGAAAAATATGATGAAAGGATAGGGGGTGGTTAAATGGCAGTCGTACGTGTTACTGATGCGGATATTGACTTATTGGCAAGACTTCTTCGTGCAGAAGCAGAGGGAGAAGGAGAATTAGGCATGTTATTAGTTGGGAATGTAGGGATCAATCGAATGAGAGCAGATTGTTCCGATTTCAAAGGTCTTCGCACTGTAAATGATATGGTTTATCAAGCCCATGCATTTGAAGCAACAACAAAAGGCTATTTTTATCAACGACCAAGAGAAAGTGAACGAAGATTGGCAAGGAGAGTAGTAAACGGAGAATCCTTTTGGCCAGCAAAATATAGTTTATGGTATTTTCGTCCTCCAGGTGATTGTCCTAATACCTGGTATAATCAACCACATGTAGGAAGATATAAACTACATTGCTTTTATGAACCAACAGCAGAAGAATGTGAAAATGTTTATAATACATTCTAAATGGAATAATTAGTTAAAAGGAGTCCTCTTTAGTGAAAAGGACTCCTTTTTTGTATGCTTATTAAAAGCTATAATTCCGATTCATTTGTATGAGTAAAATGTTTGTGGGAGAATAAATATCCTTTTTGTCTAGTTGGGGGACGAGTCCCCCAACTAGACAAAAAGGCCACCAAGCGAGAGCGCGGTAGCTGGAAAAAATTAAGCATTAAAAAAG
>NZ_CATNHG010000143.1:0-10910 GCF_950097965.1 Bacillus sp. T2.9-1 | reverse complement strand
TATGCCATCGTTTTCATCTCCTTGGTAAGGGTAGTAAGATTGGAAGTTCTGTGATAGGTACTTCCATTTTACAATGAAAACGGTGGCTTTTTTCTAATTATTTGACCTATTTACTATACTAGGCACCCCTAATTGGCACTCTTAATGATTCTTTGCTTAAACCCTTTTGTTAGTGGCACAACGATAATACCGGCGATGACTAGTTGCATGATATTACCTGGGACGGAGCCGAATGGCAGGATCCAGTTTCCATAAAGGATTACTTCTGTAAAATAGTAGCCGACAACTTTGATGATCATGGCAACAGCAACTGCCAGTACATATACAAGAGATTTTTTGCCAGGCATCTTTTCCACAATAAGTCCAGCTATATACCCCATAGTACCAACGATAACAAATGTGAACGGAGCCCATAATGTCCATCCTGACATTATATCAAATAAAGCCATTCCAAAAGCTCCTACAATTGCACCTGACTTCTTGCCAAAAATAAACGCAGCAATCAAAAAAGGAACGTTACCCAAATGGATTAGTCCCCCATTTCCCATTAATGGCAGCCTAATGTTGATAAACATTGTAGCAAGAAACGTTAAAGTAATAAATAGAGCATTGAGAACCAGCATTCTCGTTTTGTTTTGTTCAGTCGTAAACATGCAAATCATCCTCTTCTTTCAAGTGTTAGTTTTTCAGTTTAAAAAAAAGAATCTCCTCTTCTTCCATGATTACTAGTATAATAAAAACTGACAATATAAAAAGTGTCAATTTTTATAAAAATAACATGGTCAGAGAGGAGGGGTCTCGAATGGATATGCTTATGTTTGAATTGAATAAAAACACAACAAAACCCTTGTATGAGCAGCTTTATATAGGTATCAAAACCGCTATTTTGAGCCAGCAAATTGAAGTTGGAACACAATTACCCTCCAAAAAAAAATTGGCTGATTTTTTAAATATCAGCCAAACAACGGTTGAAGTGGCATATGCTCAGCTCGTTGCAGAGGGATTTATTGTATCAAAGCCGCGGATTGGTTTTTTTGTAGAGGATATAAATGAATTACCTTATATTGAGACAGAACATGTTGAGTTGCCTATGGAGGAAACGGAGAAAAAAACAATCCAATTTGACTTTCACCCTGGAAAAATCGATACAGACTCCTTTCCTTTTTCACAGTGGAGAAAGTATGCAAAAAATTTATATGATACCCCGTCGAAGGAATTGCTACAAATTGGAGAACCCCAAGGGGAATACACTTTACGGACGGAAATAGCCAAATACCTATATCAATCGCGTGGGATTGTATGTAAGCCGGAGCAAATTGTGATTGGTTCAGGAACAGAACAACTCTTTCCTATGATTTTAAGGTTGCTAGATCATGATTCAAACATAGCCCTTGAAAATCCTGGCTATTCAGCAAGCCCCAGGATTCAACTAAAAAATAAAGCGATCCCTATTCCAGTTGATGAAGACGGATTGATGGTGGAACACCTTGAAAAAACAAATGCGAATGTCGTCTACATTACGCCATCTCACCAATTTCCCACAGGTGCCGTTCTTTCCGCAACAAGAAGAACACAGTTAATGCAGTGGGCAGCAAAAAGTAAAAATCGCTATATCATTGAAGACGATTACGACAGCGAATTTCGTTACACTGGTAAACCCATTCCCGCCTTACATGGGATGGACCAAAACGATAAGGTAATTTATCTAAGTACATTCACCAAGTCATTAATGCCATCATTGCGATTGGCCTATTTTCTTTTACCAACAACCTTGCTGAAAAAATATAAGGAAACATTCAGTTATTATTCAGCAACTGTCCCAAGATTCGACCAGCATATAGTAGCCAGCTTCATGAGAGACGGTTATTTTTCAAAACACTTAAACCGTATGCGGAAAATTTATCGGAAGAAACATGATAAACTGACTCATATTTTTAAAACTCATTATCCTGAAGTTATCATCACTGGAGATCAAGCCGGGATGCATATTTTAATTTCCCTTCCGCTACAAAAAAGTGAAAATGAGTTAAAAGCCATCGCAGCAAAAAGTCATATCTCCATTTATCCTTTAAGCGATTATCTGTTAAAACCAATCGAATATAAGCATCCAACATTCCTGTTAGGATTTGGAGGCATCCCATTAGAGAAAATCGAGGCAAGCATTCACCAATTAATGCAATGCTGGGAAATGGCAAAATAGTTAAGCTTGTACTAACTCCAGCTAGAATTTCTGTTTGGCTTTATACTATTGCGCAGTATTATGTAAGAAGTACGTGTTAATCCTTCTATTATTGAATAATAAAGAAAATGTACAACACTATAAGAAGGAATGTCATATAGGTAAATTTCTTTTTTAAACTATTCAACTTGTTCCTTATCGGTGGTAAATATCTTAATTTTATGCCTATATTTTTCAGAATCCAAAGCATTTTCTCCTTGAATAAATAAAATGACCCACCTTGGCGTGGTGGGTTCTGTTACTTTTAATCATGATATATATATGGATTGAGATATGTAAAGCATTGAATTTAGACACCAATAATGTATTCATTTTTAGTGCCGTTATTTTTCAGGACACTCTACTTGTTAACAGACCAATGATGCGGATATTCCTCAGTTGGTAATCATTAGCAACTGGTTCAGAAATAGGAATGTAAAGCTATTGCTATTCGATAAACACTTCCTTATCAACTCTTTATTGAGAAAGCACTACTTAATAAGAATTAGCTTGTTGTGACTATTTCAACCAACTCTTCAATAGTTCCCATACATTTTTGGACTTCCGATAAATGATAAAATGTACTAGTAGTATCTAGATTATTTACTTCATCATTTGGTGAATAGAGATATATTCTTTTTCCTTGTCCAAGAGCAATACCTAATTCGATATGACTTCCTTTACCAGCTGGTAATATCACGATTATAATATCAGCATCTATGACAGCATTTTTTTCATTTAGTCCTATTTCTCTTAAATCCTCAATTGTAGAGGCACTCTCATTTACCGTCCAATCATATGTATAGATGTATCCTTTATTTTGTAAATTCTTACTCACTAAGCGAACTATTTCAATGTTTTTAAAACTTGATGCAACGTAAAATCTTTTCAATTAATCTGACCCCTTTGTAAAGTTAAACTCCCCCGATAGCGACATAAGAGAAATGCACCTTTTCTTTATAAAAAATCACCATATAATTTAATAAATTTCAATATGGTGGACTTGAATTTTATGCCAAACAGCTTTCCAATTCTTCTTATTGATTCTTTCCTCATAAATAACAGCTCGTTCTTTCGTCTCTCTAAAATATGGTGTGGGCTTTAACTCTAAATTTAATACATCTTCTATACCGCAAGGAGCAGTAAGAATTAGTTTATTATTCTTGTCTACTTTCACTCCAAGAGCAGTTGCAGTCTCTGGAAATTTTGAAATAGCATCTTCTGAAGATATATAAGGTGGGATATCATTGAGAACGTGCATTCTTGCTTCATTCTTAACAGACCAAGGTATATCAGGTAGAATTACTCTCAATTCAGCTTCTAAATTTTTTTCGGTCCTCTCGTCAATATTTTTTTCGTCAAAATATATAACATCCACATCTGGTATATTAGTTCTTATTTCAAAACCATGCATTGTGTCCCAAACTTTAGAGCGTACAACCCCTGCCCTAACTATGATTTTCATAACCCATCCACAACAATCCAATATATCTTCAATATTTTCATTTCCATCGAGGTCTTCTTTTGCTTGATGAACTTGATTCTTTAGGTTCATTAGATGTTCGTTACCAAGTGTTGTATCTGCCTTATAATTAGGTAAATGGCCGCTTAAATCTTCTCCATATACACAAATACTATGCGTTTTAATCATAAAAGGTATTATAGAAAATTTATTTGTTTCTAAAACATCTTTTATGTAATAGTAACTAAGTTCCACTCCATTTACTATGATGTATTTTTTGTTTAATTCTTGTTCAACCTTGTCTATCCATTTTAAGTCTATATCATTGATTTCTTTATTCGTAATGGCAAATGTATCTAAATCTGAAACACTATCTATACCTAATCCACGAGAAATGGATCCTCTAATATATATACTATGTAGGTCTTCTCCTAAGTGAGTTTTGCATTTTTCTACTATCTTTTCAATCACCTTGTAAAATTCAGGTTTAATTTTGTTTAGACTTGAATCATTTATTATAAATCCTTTAATATCCGTCGGACAAAAACGTCCAATATTTTTAATTTGCGTTAACCTATCTCTCCTTTTATTTGTTCCTGTTCACCTGCGCTGGAATGGAACGAGGGTTGAAGAATAGCCCCCGTTAGCTGAACAAGTAACTAGCTCACCACTTTATTCAAGTGTTATACCTAAGCAAAATAAAATGATTGCTTGTTGAACATATATTAAATTCTTTTTAAATTCGTATCCAACAAAATAATTTGAAGAGATAACATCACTACTTACTTCTTCATTTCTAAAAAAAGGTGGGCAGGGGTTTAACATTGCATGTTTATTAGCTAATTTCATCTTTTCTAAAGTAATTTGATACTGGTTTATGTATTTTTCTGTTCTTAATTCAGATGGCAACGAATCAGTTAAAACAATGTCGCTAAAAGATAAAACAGATTCAAGTTTAGTATGAAATTTATAATTCCGATTGTCTGACCCTAACTCAAAACCCCTGATACAAATTTGATTAAAATTAGGTCCATTACTTCTGCAATGTTCTTCCAAGACCTTGAAATATTACTTTTTGGTCCAACAAAGGTATAAACTAAATCTCTATAGTTTTCTTTTACTTCCCTAATTGAATACAAGTCAGATAAAATTTCACAAGGGTGATTTTCCGAAGTCATAGCATTTATTATAGGGACTGTTGAATACCTTGATAATTCCTGTATTTTAGAAAAATCAGAATGTCTGACAATCACCCCATCTGCCCAATTAGAGACGTATTGTATAACATCCTCTAATTCTTCTCTTTTATCTAAACTTTCTGGAGGAAAAAGCATTGCTTCCCCACCCAAGGCTTTTATTCCTTTTTCGAAAGTAATTCTTGTCCTTAAACTTGATTCCGGGAAGAATAATACAAATTGTCTTCCATTTAAAACATTGATATTACCTTGATTTTTTATCTTTGCAGCTAAATTGAATATATGATTTACTTTTTTTACAGACAAATCATTGATGCTTAATAAATTCAAAAAGTCAACTCCTTTGTTTTAAAGTAGACCGCCTAATCCTCTTCACTAAAATCATATCGCTTGACCAAAAATATCACCCTTTAAACACTCACCTGTTTGTTCATTTTTCTCAGGAGAGTGTAAGGATGCTTATACTATACGAAAATAGTAAGCTACATCGGTAACTCTGCCGAGTAAATTCGATTCAGGCAACACCGCTACCAAAGTAAATCCGAGTTTTTCAATTAACTTTTTTGACTCCATATTTTTATTATCTATAGTAGCAAATAGGCATTTAAGGTTTAATGTGCTTTTACAATGCTCAATGACCGCGGAAACCGCTTCATACGCAAAACCACATCCCCAATGCTCCCTCATGAAGATATAACCAATTTCGCCAAGATACCTTCTGCTATTTCTGGAATCATTACATCACCGATGAATTCATCAGTATCTTTTAATGCGACAGTCCATTTTGTTTCATTACGGTTCCTAACCATTTCTAACATTGAGTGTTATCACGAGGGGGATTACTTCCAAGAAATTCTCTTACTTCATCATTGTTAAACATTTTAAGCATATTGGGAATGTCTTTTCCCTCTCTCGGACGTAAAATCAATCGTTCTGTTTGAATTTTCGGTGCTTCTTTTTTTGCCATGATTTATTCCAGCCTTTCGTACCTTATATAAATAATCTATCAATGTGTACGGTATTGAACTTCATCGTTTGTTATCTCCTTATGAAATTTATAATATAATTCGATACCGATTATTTGGATTCCTTCTTCAAGTAACCTGCCCCATTAGTACCTTATTAGATAAAAGGGCATTCATCCATCTTGGATTAATGCCCCCGTTACTTTAAGTATACTAATTCACAATCCAAATTATAATTTTAACATAAGTTGCCAATTCCTTAGTTATTTATCAGAGGAATTAGCTTAGTTATTAGGGCGTGTTTTGCTAATGAATTATTCAGTTGACACAAATTTATGTCATCTTGGTAAAATAAGTGCCAAATAAGTAGCCATTTCTCTTTCTTTTTGTAGATAAACATTGTTAAACCAACAAAAATTAGCAATCCATTTTATATGCTAATGGGATTGCTAAAAGGTTTGTTATTTTATGTTTTGTACTATTAAACCGAACCAGGTTAGTATGATGGCACGCTGCTCTGCTTATATTTATTCAGTATGAAGTAACAATTGATCTAAATCCATTATTTTAATTTTCTTTTTCGGTAACTGTTTAATCAATCCAAGTTCTTCTAGAGTAGTAAATTTACGGCTGATTGTTTCTGGTGTGGTACCAAGATACGAGGCTAAATCCTTTTTGGACATTGGTAAGGTAACCGTTGGACTATTGCCACTTCCCTTTTCAACATTTTCAGCTAAAAAGGATATAATGCGGGATTCTACATTTTCAATTGCTACTTGTGTGGTTTGTTTTTCAGAATTCTTCAAACGTATCGTTACTTCTGACAGTATTTTTAATGGGATCTGCGGATATTCCACCAAATACTTCTGTAAATCCTCTCGTTTAATTAAACAAATGGATGTATTTTGTAGTGCTTCCGCATAATTTTCATGAACACTTCCAGGTTGGAAAATGGCCACTTCACCTGTAAAATCACCTGGATTTAAAATGCGAACAAGTTGTTCTTTTCCGGAATCCGATAAGCGGTAAATCCGAGCCTTACCTGAATTGATAATATATAAGGTGTCATCTTCCTCACCTGCACGGAATAACATTTCCCCTTTTTGTAGATGAAGTGTCTTGGCAGATTCCGCAATCAAATCCATTTGTGAGTCTTCCAGATGGTTGAAAATGGGAACGATACGAATACATTCTGTATGTCCATGTTGGTGATGACAACATTGATTTTGTTCCAAAATAACCTCTCCTTTTTATAAAAAGCCCAAGAGGGCATCTTAGGCTTCCATTCTATTTACTCGATTAAGCAGGTTTTACCTTTGATTTGACAACAGGATATCCTAAGTCTTCAATTGATTTTTCGATATCGTTAATAGCGACTGCATCTGAATCAAAGTCTACTTTTACTTTACTTGCATTGAATAATACTTTCAAGCTACCTTGATGAACACCGTTTATTCCTTTCACCGCATTTTCAATCTTTTGCATACAAGATGGGCAAGATAAGGTTTCTATTTGAATGGTTGCTTTTTGCATAAATCATTTCCCCTTTCTTATTTTAACGATCGTAAACCAAGTTCATTCTTTTGGTTTTGAGTTATTTTAAGCCTGATAGGCATTATCTACTTCTGATAACATTTCGTAGGTGCCTGCATATGTTTCACAAACATCTCCAGGAATGGTGTAGTTGTCTGTGATTTTTCGTAATTGAGCAAATTCAGCATCTAAGTCAGGTTTGTTCGTACCTGCGTCCTTTATCTTTTTACTGATTTTATCGAATAGTTCACGTACTTCAAAGGCTTCTGGATGGTTCTTACCATGGGCCCGTGTAATCGCAGTAGTGTATAAATCCAGTTTTTCAAAATGGTTTGTTATTATTTCGTTAAATGTTTGTTCAGACATTATTATTTCCCTCTTTCTATAAATAATTTTTGTTATGTGTGTTTGTCTTAGGCAGATTTTACTTTTGATTTAACGACGGGGTATCCTAAGTCTTCAATTGCCTTTTTGATATCGTTAATGGTGATCGTTTCTGAATCAAAATCTACTTTTACTTTACTGGCATTGAATAATACTTTTATGCTATCTTGATTAACCCCGTTTAATCCTTTCACCGCATTTTCAATCTTTTGCATACAAGATGGACAAGATAATGTTTCTAATTGAATAACTGCTTTTTGCATGAATTATTTCTCCTTTCATCTTATCTTTGATTTTTTTGTTTTCCCTCTTCTTCTTTACAATTTAAGTATAGCTCAGGTTCAACGAAATGAAATTGACGCAAATCAAGTTTTAAGAAAAAAGTAGGGGAGTATTTTGTTCTTCCTACCTGAATACTTCCCCTTTATCATTCATCAAGACCGCTTTCTATTAAAATTATTCTCTCAACCGGTATCGAAGCAATCTCATACCATTCAAGATGACTACTAAGATACTTGCTTCGTGAACCAACATCCCGATTGACATATTCATCCATTCACTAAATAGTAGGCTGGCAAGTAAGACTACTACCACACCAACTGCTATGGTAATGTTCTGTTTCATGTTTCTTGAAGTTGATTTTGTCAAGCCTAATGCGTGTGGTAAACGACTAAAGTCAGAATTCATTAAAACGACATCCGATGTTTCAATTGCAACATCTGTTCCACTTCCCATGGCGATTCCGATATCCGCTAAGGCTAATGAAGGACTATCATTCACTCCGTCACCGACAAAGGCAATGATTTGGCCTTTTGCTTGCATTTTTTCAATATATGCTGATTTTCCTTCTGGAAGCATATGACCGTGTGCTTCTGTTAATCCAAGTTCTCGAGCAACTAAATCTACGGTTCCTTGGTTGTCCCCTGAAAGAACGACTAGGTTTTTGACTCCAAGTTTTTTTAGGTTTTGAAGATTTTTTTTAACACCTGGGCGGATTTGATCCCGAATACCCATCAGAACTTTTAATTCTCCGTCGACCGCAGTTAACACAAGAGAATTCCCATTTTTCTCAAAGCGTTCGACATCTTTTTTAGCTTTTTCACTTAATTTCACATTATCTTTTTCCATTAAAGCTACGTTACCAACGGCTATACGATGAACACCTATTTTTGCTACAATTCCGCCACCTTTAACGACTTCGGTTTCTTCAACAGTAGATAAAGTTGTCTCGCCAATATCCTGTAGGACAGCTTTTGCTAGTGGGTGGTCCGATTCACGCTCCACACTTGCTAAGTAACCTAGAACTTCTTCAGTATTGTTTCCGTAAAATTCTTTTTCGGCAACTTCAGGGTTTCCTACTGTCAATGTTCCTGTTTTATCAAAAACGATAGTATCTACTCTGCTAAAGTCATTGATAACTTCACTACCTTTTAGGAGGACACCATTACGTGCACCGTTTCCGATACCGGCAACGTTGGATACAGGAACCCCGATAACTAATGCACCTGGACATCCTAAAACAAGAATCGTGATAGCTAGTTCAATATCTTTTGAGAATAGCCAAACAATAAAACCAAGGACTAAAACAGCAGGTGTATAATATTTAGAGAATCGATCAATAAACCGCTCTGCTTCTGATTTGGAATCCTGTGCTTCTTCAACTAATTCGATAATTCTACCAAATGTTGTATCTTCCCCTACACGGTCAGATTGAATTTGAATCGTTCCATTTTCTAAGATTGTTCCCGCAAATACTTCAGAATCAACCTTTTTGCTTACTGGAACTGACTCTCCGGTAATACTTGCTTCATTGATGTGACCTTCACCTGTTAACACGGTTCCATCTACGGGGACTTTTGCACCCGTTTTGACTAATAAAATGTCACCTTCACCTACATCATCGACATCAACTTCTTCAAATTCTCCATTTTCCATTTGCTTTAAAGCACTTTCTGGTGCCAGCTCTGTTAATTCTTTAATGGCAGAACGTGTTTTGTTCAAGGTACGTTGCTCCAAGTAAGAACCAAATAAGAATAAGAAAGTAACGATGGCTGATTCCTCATAATTTTGAATCAATACTGCCCCAATTACTGCAATGGTAACTAAAACATCAATACTGACAACTTTTACTTTTAATGCCTGATAGGCTAGAATCGCAATTGGTGCTACACCAAGAATAGATGCAATGATGAGCGACCAATTGAAAATGGCCATGTTGTCTAAGGAAAATCGTCCGAAGAATGCAAGTGCAATCAAAATTGCACTGATCAGTGTAATGGAATTCTTTTTACTTAATATATATCTTTGCATGTTGATTCCCTCCAATTTCATTTTCATTTGTATTCCTTGTTGATGACTCTAGTATAGGATGTTTCTATGAAATAAAAATTGATTCGGATCAAGTTCTATTGTAAAAGTGAAAAATTATAAAAGAACAGCAAACTAAAACGCTCAGAAAATATTCTGAGCATCTTTATCTTAATATTTAATTTTTCTTCTTCAACTAAACTGCTCCGTTACTTTAAGTGTAATTCTTAACAAACTCTGTTTTCAAACCGACTAAACACCAATCTCACTAGTAATCCAGCCTTCAATAAAATGCTTTAATGACGCTGCAACCCAAGTACGACTATCATCCTCGTGATTCCAAACGTAAATATCGGTTTTTTCAATGGTTCCATTTTTTAATATTGCATAACAAAATAAATCGCCATTGCCTGCGTCTGAAAAAAAAAGAAGATTATCAAATGGCATATAAATATCTCTATAATCTTCAAAATTTCTATAAAATAGATTGTCCTTCATAATTTGGGAAGCTGACCAAACCAAAGGACAATTCCTGTTGTCAAACACACCATTTGTTTCATTAAAAATGGCCGTTAATTCTTCTGGTAATTCAACATTTAATTCTTTTTGAATCTGAGCAAGCTCAATCTTTGTTACAGGGTCTTTAAAGTGATAGTCCTTAGAAATGGAGTTGACAAATTCTTTCCACATTTCATTTCCCCCTAATTTTGGATGAGTATCACTAGTGTTGCGTAAATAGTGTCATAATTTTCAGTTTAATTGTTTACTCTACTTAGAGCCAAAAAAGTAATTACCTTTCTAAAGGCGGCTCCTGTCCATTTGGAAATTTATTTACAATTAGACCT
>NZ_CATNHG010000142.1:0-10972 GCF_950097965.1 Bacillus sp. T2.9-1 | reverse complement strand
TTGGTCCTTTTTTAGTGGATTTGGACGGGTTACCACCTGACTAATCCATTATAAAGGACTTTTTCTTTGCACAAAATAATAATATTGAACATTTTGAGTATTTTTAATAGTGAATTTAAATTAATGCAACACTAGTGATTTTGCTAAAATGATTATATTTAAAAGGCTCTTTTCTAAAGGATTGTTGTTTTTCAAAAAGAATTAATAGGAATAATGGAGCAGCCGGAATACACGAAGACGCCACGGGAATTAGCGAGACAGTCTGAGATCCCGGAGGAAAAGTGTAGAGGCTTAAGCTTAGCCCCAGGGAAAGCGAAGTGTATTCCAGCTGCGGGTAATCGCAACAAACTTTACGTAAACAGCTATTTAAAAAAGAATTTCCTCAACTTATTTATAATAGGTTGAGGAAAAACCTCCAATTGACCATCTTAGTTAGCTAGCTTTTGATTTTACTAGACTTTGTAATTGTTCCATTACATTTTCAGTAACAATACCTCCATGATAGCATACTACTTGTTTAATAGGATACGCTAAAAATTTATCTATTGATTGAATCGCAAGTTCCATATCTGGCGTACTTACCGGATTAGGAGGCTGAAGGCGTCCGTTTGTAGCAAGTAAGGTATCCCCAGCAATTAAAGTACCTGATTTTTTATGAAATAAACTAATATGACCTGGGGTATGGCCCGGAGTATGAATAATTTCTATCCCGCCATTAATATCTAAGGTTTGTGCATCTTCTAAAGAAACAGTAACCTGTGCTTTTGGGGGATGGAGATAAGTGAATTTTAAGAAATCTGATAATTCCTCCCATTGTTCTTCAGTGAATTTAGCAGGATTTGTTTTTAATAATGGTAAATCACCCTCTATATATGGAATTTCTTCTTTATGTGCATAGATTGTTAAGTGTTGCGTACAGGCAGTTAATATTTCTGGCAGGCTTCCAATATGATTAATATCTTGGTGTGTTATCAAAATTCCAGTTAAATCTTCCAAAGATTTATTTGCTTTATCCATGACAAGATTTATGTCTTCCATATAACCAGGCATTCCAGTATCGATTAACAATGTTTGTTTTTCATCCCATATAAGGGTTGGGTGAATGACAAAGGAATCTTTTTCAATCGTCAAAATCTCTATTCCTTTTAATTCTGCCATAGTATTGTTCCCCATCTCTGATTGTTTTTTTATAAGTATAGCGGTTTCGTTTTAAATAGTAAAACATTAATTAAATAAGAAAGAAGATGCTTTTTGAATTGGAAAAGCCGCTCTGTGAATAGAGCGGCGTTGATTTTGTTATTTCATCAGTTTACAAATATTATTGGTGAATTCCACTGGATCTTCAATCGATAACCCTTCAATTAACAATGCTTGGTTATAGAGAAGATTTGTGTAGAGCGTTACTTTATCTTTATCATTTTCAAACGCATCTTTTAATGATTGGAAAATTTCATGGTTTTTGTTAATTTCTAAGACTTTATCTGCTTTAATGTTTTGATTATCTGGCATCATGCTTAGGACCTTTTCCATTTCAATCGAAACTTCCCCTTCAGCTGTTAAGCAAACGGGATGTGATTTTAAGCGTGTGGAAACTTTTACGTTTTTTACTTTATCGGAAAGAATGTCCTTCATATAATCGAATAATGCTTTATTTTCTTCCGTTACTTCTTTTTCCTCTTTTTCTTCTTCTTGGTCAAGACCCAAATCACCGCTAGATACAGATTTGAACTCTTTCTCTTTATAAGTAGCAATCATTTTAATTGCAAATTCATCAATGTCATCAGTTAAATACAGAATTTCATAGCCTTTATCTGCTACTAATTCTGTTTGTGGAAGCTTCTCTATACGATCAATAGAATCACCAGTTGCATAATAAATGAATTTTTGATCTTCTGGCATTCTTTCTACATATTCATCTAACGATACTAATTTTTTTTCTTTAGATGAATAGAATAATAGTAAATCCTGAAGCATCTCTTTATTCATTCCAAAATCATTATAGACACCGAATTTGATTTGTCTTCCGAATGATTGATAGAAAGATTCGTATTTTTCCCTTTCATCCTTCAGAAGGCTAAGGAGTTGACTTTTGATTTTCTTTGTTAAGTTCTTTTCAATACGTTTTAACTGGCGATCTTGCTGCAGCATTTCTCTAGAAATATTAAGCGATAAATCTTCAGAATCCACCATACCTTTCACAAAGCTAAAGTAATCTGGTAGCAAGTCACCGCATTTTTCCATAATTAAGACACCATTTGAATAGAGCTCTAGTCCCTTTTCGTACTCTTTCGAATAATAATCGAACGGTGTTTTTTCCGGAATATATAAAATCGCGTTATAACGAATAGCCCCATCTACACTAACATGAATATGCTTTAATGGTTTATCATAGCCATAGCGTTTTTCTTCATAGAAATTTTGGTAGTCTTCTTCTGTTAATTCGCTCTTATTCTTTCTCCAAATTGGAACCATACTGTTGATGATTTGTTCTTCGATAATTTCCTCATATTCATTTTCTGTGCCCTCTTTTAATTTGCTAGAAGTCACATCCATTTTAATTGGATAACGGATAAAATCAGAGTATTTTTTTATAATCGTTTTTAAACGATATTCCTCAAGAAATTCATCATACTGATCGTCTTCTGTATTATCTTTCATTTTAAGGATGATATCTGTACCAATTGTGTCTTTATCTGTTTCTTCAATTGTATATCCATCCGCGCCTTTAGAGAACCATTTATAGGAAGTATCGCTATTTAATGATTTTGTAATCACTGTTACTTCATCTGCCACCATAAATGCAGCATAGAAGCCAACACCGAATTGACCAATAATGTCATGTCCATCTTTTGCTTCATTTTCCATTTTAAAGGCTAAGGAACCACTTTTTGCAATCGTACCTAAGTTCGATTCTAACTCTTCCTTTGTCATACCAATACCAGTATCAGAAATAGTTAATGTACGATTTTCTTTATCTGCTTTAATTTTAATAAAATAATTATCTTTTTCAAAATTAATGGTGTCATCTGTTAAGGCTTTATAATAAATCTTGTCAATCGCATCACTCGCATTAGAAATTAATTCTCGTAGGAAAACTTCTTTTTGAGAATAAATAGAGTTTATCATCATTTCTAATAATCGTTTCGATTCCGCTTTAAATTCTTTCGTTTCGATCATTTTCCGCACCCTTTCTGTATGATTACTATGTAATAAGATTAGCACTTAAGTGTCTTGAGTGCTAATCTATTAATTAAATATCATATTTTATCTAGCATGTCAATAATTAGGATAGTAGTTGTAGAGATTGCGTCCTAGAGTTTTAAGAGAAGATTTTAAGCTGGATGAGTGCTTAGAATGGGATAAATGTGGTGATTTACGAGTAGTAGTAGGGTTTTATTACTGGATATCAGCCAACACAGCTTGGATATCAGCCAAAGTAGCTTGGATATCAGCCAAAATTCCGATATATCAGCCAAAGCCTCACCACTCCATTCATAAAAAAAGACCACCCAACCTTGGGTAGCCTATTTTAAAAGAAAATCAATATGGATCAGAAGGATGAGACATGCTTTCTGCTTCACCTACTGCTTTATCCATTTTATCTTGATTGGATTCCAATACTTTTTTAATGCCTTCTGCGATTCTTTTTCCGTAATCCGGATCACATTTTGTACAGTTTTCAATCATAATATCTTGAATTTCTTTTCGGCAGTTTGCTAAAGCATTGGAAAGATTGGAAATCAGTTCCTCTCTTTCAAAATCAGTAAATCTTCGGTATGTTTCTCCAGCTTGGCCAAAGTTATTTTCGCGAGAAATAGATTCTCGCTGTAATTTCCCTTCGACATAAGGCTCATGTTCTTTACCAGGGTTTTCCGCTTCTTTTAATCCACCAATCGTTGACGGTTCATAATTTATATGAGGGTTTTGGTGTTTGTCAAATTCAGTTCGGAAGTCCATTTGACCCCCTTCTTGATTTGTTGCAACATGTTTCTTTGGTCGGTTAATTGGTAATTGTAAATAATTGGAGCCAACGCGGTATCTTTGTGTATCAGAGTAAGAAAAGGTTCTCCCTTGTAATAGTTTATCATCTGAGAAGTCTAATCCATCAACAAGAACACCTGTACCGAATGCGGACTGCTCTACTTCCACAAAATAGTTTTCTGGATTTTTATTGAGAACCATTTTACCTACAGGTAGCCAAGGGGAATCTTCTTTATACCATAATTTTGTTGGATCAAGTGGATCATAATCCAGCTCAGGATGCTCGTCATCCTCCATGATTTGTACGAATAATTCCCATTCAGGGTAATCGCCATTTTCAATAGCTTCATATAAATCTTGCGTGGCATGGCTATAATTCATCGCTTGGATTTTATCCGCTTCTTTTTGGGTTAAATTTTTTATTCCTTGTTTCGGCTCCCAATGATATTTTACCAATACAGCTTTTCCTTCTTCATTTACCCATTTATAAGCATGCACACCAGAACCTTGCATATGGCGATAGCTTGCAGGGATACCCCATGGGGAGAATAAAAAAGTAATCATATGCATTGATTCAGGAGATTGAGACAGAAAATCAAACATTCTTTCTGGATCCGAAAGGTTTGTGACAGGATCTGGTCGAAAAGAATGGACCATATCAGGGAATTTTAAAGGATCACGAATAAAGAATATCTTAAGGTTATTGCCAACTAAATCCCAATTTCCATCTTCCGTGTAAAACTTAATGGCAAATCCTCGAGGATCTCTTAAAGTTTCAGGAGAATGTAATCCATGTACCACTGTAGAAAAACGGACAAATAAAGGCGTTTTCTTCCCTTTTTCTTGAAAAAGTTTAGCCCGAGTGTACTTGGAAATTGGCTCATCTCCAACAGTGCCATAGCTTTCAAAATAGCCATGCGCCCCAGCGCCTCGCGCATGAACGATTCTTTCCGGAATTTTTTCTCTGACAAAATGACTTATTTTTTCGAGAAAATCATAATTTTCCAGTGTAGTTGGCCCGCGGCTTCCAACTGTCCTAACATTCTGGTTGTTTGTAACAGGGTGGCCTTGGCGATTCGTTAATTCATCTTCTTGGTGTTGATTGTGCCTTTGCTCATCTTTCATTAACTTGCATACCTCCTTTTTATGTACTTCACTAGTTTTTCCAGATTAAAGAATGGGTATGCATAGTAAATAACAAAGAACCACATTTTTATCATGTGGTTCTTAAAGAAGCAGAGACATACCAGGTGCATCATGTTCTCTTTCTGCAAAGCCTAATTTTTTATAAAAAGGATGCTTACCTTTAGCAGAAAATAATTGGATTGATTGGATACCTGATTCTTTACATTTATAAATTAGTTTCTCAATAACTTGTTTTCCTAGTCCGTTTCCTTGTTCGTCTGGGTGAACCATGACATCACAAATTAATGATTGATATACACCATCAGAAATCATCCGACCAAAAGCGATTAGCTTTTGATCATTATAGATGGAGATAGAATACCAGCTATTCTTAGCTGCTTCATATAATTGTTCACGTGTATAATTACCTTTTTTATTTTTTAATAAGCCGCTGTCCTCATGTAATCGGGCAAATTGAGAGAATGATGGTAGTTCTTCCGTAATTAGATAATCCATGATAATATTTTCCCCTTTATATCCGTATCTTCATAATAATATTTATACATTATTATGAATTAATATTCAATAGTTTTTTCGAAAAAAGCATATCTTTTTTAGATATGCTTCAGTTTGTAGACAAAAAGATTTTTAAAAAGTTAAATGGAATTTTTATGCGTTGCTTGGAGTGGAAGGGGTGAGACTCCAGTGGGATTAGTGAGACAGCTGAAACCCTGCAGGCCAAAGGCAGACCGCGGCTCAGTGCGAGCCCCACGGAAAGCGAACCCATGGAGTGGAAAGTAACATCCCTATTCAAAGAGACTAATAAATAAGCTATATACAAACTTCAATTTTTAAAAATTGAGGTTCGTCTACAGTCTGAAGGATATCTTTTTCTAGATATGCTTAATGGTATATTAGGTTGTCTTTTTCTCCTGTTTCCCTTTCCAAATTATCCAAATAAAATATCCTAACATGATTGCTATCAAAGTAGCAGAAGATATAATGGACTTTGTTTCTTTAGAAAAAGAAAGAGGTTCTACTATGACTATTGGAAGGTATATAATCACTGGGAAAAATATAATCCATGTTTTACTCCACCATGCAAACCAGCATATATAAGCAAATGGTATAATAAAGAAAATGGTTTGTTTGGCTAAAGTATCCATCATAAAAATGGGTCCATAATTATTTCCATAAAACGTCAATCCAAAAAATAGCCCTGTCAATAATATTTGTATAAGAAACAACAAGCCGAATGTCTTTTTGTTGGATACACTTCTTGAAGAAATAAATCGAAAAACGACAACATACAAACCAAGCATGAATAAACAGATAAATATTGAACCGATACCAACAAATAAGGAAATTTGATTTTCACCTAGGATAATTTTTCCGATAAGCGTGTATGCAATTAAACAAATGAATACATGCGGTAAAAGTTTCCCCCATTCCTTGAGATCTGTCTGCATTTCGCTAGCTAAGCTCTCCATATATTCTTTTGGGGATTCTCCTGTTACCTCATGGATATTCTTCCCATTTGCTTCTGCTTCTCGTAAATGATCGGTTAATTCTTCGACAATCTCGTTAATTTCTTTATCTTTCTTACCAGAAGAAAGTAAATATAGATGTAGGTTGTCAATAAATGCTGCTGCTTCTCTCGATAGTTTCATTTATTTCTCCTCCTTTATCTCTTTTAATAAACAATGCACACTTGTTGCAAGCTCTGTCCAAGTGTCAGCAAATTCAGCTAAAACTTCTTCCCCTTTATCGGTAAGAGAATAATACTTACGCTTTGGACCAGATGGAGAAGCTTTTGTTTCAACTGTCACAAGCTCTTCTTTTTTCATACGTAATAGGACTGGATAGATACTTCCTTCACTGATCATCGTAAATCCATAAGCCTCTAATTTTTCAATCATTTCATAGCCATAAATCTCCCCTTTGGAAATAATCGCGAGCAAGCATCCTTCCAAAACTCCCTTTAACATTTGACTTTTTGACATCGGAAAGTATCCTTTCTTTCTAACTATATGGTTATACAACATAGTTAGTATTTTGCAATACAAGATAGTTTGATTTCTTTAATATTAGCATATAGTATTTTGCGATGCAAGATAGATTTTTAAAATTAGGCTTATCCTTTTCATTTAGGTTTCATAGTGGACTTCCACTCCTTCATACAGTAAGGAGAAGGAGGTGAAGTAGTGAAAAAAGTTATTAATATTTTCTTCATTCCCTTTCTGCTTCTGTTTACAGCTTGTTCAGCAGATCCAGTGAAAGAAGATTTAGTTCAATATATCAATGAAGATATGAAAACGGCCTTTGAATTAGAGGTTAAAGCAGTATCTGCGTATGATTCCGTTTCTGGAATTCATTATTCGGATGACTGGACGATGTATAATACAATCCAAACTACTGTAATCCCGAATTATAATGAATTTATTAAAGAATTGAATCGGGTAAAAGTGGAAACGGAGGAGTTAAGAGAAATACATGAAATATATATAGAGGGCGCTGATATACAGTATAATGCATTTGTAAAAATACTTACAGCGCTAGAAACACAGGATATCGCTCTTGTAGAAGAAGCGAATTCCATGCTTGAGGAAGCACGCAAATTGATTCGTCAGTACATTAATGAATTAGAAAAACTTGCAAAAGAGCATGAGGTGGAATGGGATGATAGTACGGTGAATGAATCACTATAGCATAATCCATTTCAAAAAAATCCCGGTAAAGTAAACTATAACCGTTTACTTTATCGGGATATATTTGTCCACTTTTTAATTTGTATTATTTAACCCACTTATACTATCTTGTAAAGGTTCGAAAAGTACAACTAACCATCAGTCGGAGATGAAGTAATCCCTGATTAATGGAAGGTTTCTTTTAAAAGGACTTTTTTTCTTTACCTCTATTTACTTTGTTATAGAAAAGAATTCCGCTTAATAGTAATAATACCCCGAAACTAAACGTCTTAATATCAGCAGTTCCTGCAATAATCACCCAAATAGAATAAATGGATGCAATCAATCCAATAACAAAGTCTACTCTTCTCGCTTTTAGAGAGTCATATGTTTCACCAGAGATAACCAATTTTAATTGGAAGAAAGACGAGATTAAATAAGGAACAAGATAACTTAGTGTTGCAATATAAATAACAAAATCAAATGCCTGCGAAATACTTCTTGAAATAGTGGAGAATATAAATAATTGTCCTAAAAGATTGGTAACAATTAAAGAGAATGTTGGTATTCCCTTTTTATTTTCTTTTAAGAAGGCAGGAATGAATATACCTTGTTTTGCGGCTGCATAAGGTACTTCTGCGCTTAACATAATCCAACCAATTGTCGACCCAAATAAACTAATTAAACCGATCGCTGCAAGTACTTTACCAGCAATTGGTCCTAATACAGCTTCAATCGCATCAATTAAAGGTTTTTGAGAAGCAATTAACTGATCTTGTGACAGAATTCCCATTACAAGTGTGCTGATTCCAATGTAAATCGCTAAAGCAATTAACAAACCAAAAATCGTTGCTTTTTTCACATCTGATTGTTTTTTTGCTCTC
Organism: Bacillus sp. T2.9-1; assembly: GCF_950097965.1. Taxonomy (NCBI): domain Bacteria; kingdom Bacillati; phylum Bacillota; class Bacilli; order Caryophanales; family Bacillaceae; genus Bacillus; species Bacillus sp. T2.9-1. Next base: position 2,295 of record NZ_CATNHG010000142.1, on the reverse strand, counting down.
GAAGCAAATACAACGGCAGACTCCACACCGATAAATGCCCATAAAGTTGTAATTGCTGCACTGTTAATTTGTCCAAATAGTCCAACAGAGTTTCCAGCTGCATTTATTTTGGGTTCCACAAACGGAAGGATGTTACTTTTCTCAAAAGCGAATAAAGCAATGATAATAAATAACATAAATCCAATTACTTTGGCGGAAGTAGCCAATATGTTCAATTTACCGGCATTTTCTAATCCGTTTAAGATGATGAAATGAGTTCCCCACAATAAGATTGTACACACAAGGAAGGTTAACGCATTTCCTACATATAATGTGAAAGAACCAACATCTAGTAAAACTGCTTCACTTGTTAAAACGGGGAAAAAGGTTGATAAATAGCCGGCAAAAGTAGTAATAATAGCGATATTACCAGCAAGGTTTCCGATCCAGTAGCCCCATGTAGACATAAAACCAGCTAAAGTCGATTTCTTTGATCCTGGTTTAAATAGCTCTTTTGCATAAATTTGTGGACCGCCGGTTAAATTTGGCTTGCGAATCGCCAAATTACCAAATACTAATGCGGTAACTAACACACCGAAACCTGTTAATAGCCAAGCAAGGATTACCCCAGCTGGACTTGCTACTTCTGCTAATGAACGAGGAAGCATAAAGATTCCTGATCCAACCATATTTCCAACGACTAAGGATATTAATACCCCTAATCCTAATTTCCCTTTCGTACTCATTGTTGTCTCCTTTATGATGTATTTGCTCATGTTTGACATAGGAGATTTACTTTGAAGCCTTATATCTAAATACAACAAAATGTATTTTTATTATTTCCAAGGCATAAAAAAACACACCTCTAAATGGTGTGAAGGTAGAAAAACCTTCAGATATAAAGATAGTTCACCATAGTAAGATCCTATGACAGTCCTGCACCTATTCGTATGCAGTCCCAGCTACTATTATTAGAGAATAATAGTGCTTCGGCGACTTTTCCTTTCAAAAGCAATCAATGAGCTCTCTTTGCTCTTCCTCTTTTTACTAATAAAAATCGCAACCTCTACCTCATCTTGAGCTGATAAGGATTTTTAAATATAAAAAAGATATGTACTAGGTTATTCGATATATTTATTGATGTCAATGGAAAAACAAATAGAGGGAACTATCGGTAAATTCGCAATTATCGTAAATGCTTATTAGGTTGTAATTCTTTGAAGGTATATTACCAAAAATTACGTTTAACACAGGAGAGGATATGTAAAGAAGGAGTTAAGGATTGCATGAAAATAATGAGATGAAATAGAAACCAAGCTCTGTTGAATGAACAGAGCTTGGTTGTAAAAGCTTATAAGGTTGTAATAATCGGTTTCTCTTTTGTTATAATAACTGTATGCTCGTATTGTGCAACAAAGCTTTTTTCTTTAGTAGAGAATGTCCAGCCATCATTTTTTTCATAAACTTCTTCTGAACCAGTAGATATAAATGGTTCAAAAGCGATAACCATTCCCTCACGAAGTAATTCCGTATCCCATGAATCGAAATAATTAAGAATATGATCTGGCTTTTCGTGAAGGGATGTTCCAATTCCATGACCAGTCAGATTTTTGATTACTGTAAACCCGTTCTTCTTAGCTGTGTTGTACACAAATTTTCCGATACGATTCTTCTTTGCTCCTGGTTTAAAACACTTAAGTCCTTCTTCGAAAGCTTCTTGTGCAACTTCGCAAAGCTTTATGAGTTTAGGATCACCATTTCCAACAACAAATGATTTTCCTGTGTCTGCAAAATAACCATTTTTACTTGCAGATACATCAATATTGACTAAATCCCCTTCTTGAATGATGCGATCTCCTGGTATACCATGAGCAACCTCATCATTTACAGATATGCAAGTATAACCTGGGAAATCGTACATATCTTGAGGAGCAGAAACTGCACCGTGTTCAGCAAATAGCTTGCCTGCTAAATCGTCTAATTCTTTCGTGGTTACTCCTGGTATTGTTTTTTTTATTAATTCCTCTCTGATAATGCTTACGACTTTTCCAATTTCTTTTAAACCGTTAATGTCTTGTTCGCTCTTTACTATCATTTAAATTCTCCTTGTATAGATCAGTTCTCGATTCTTATTCGCGTATACTATTATATGCTAAATTGAGTACTAAGTAAAAGGAATAAACCGAGATGATTGAGTCAAGTTTTTGTGGGAGTTTTTTTTAGCTCCCTTTTTATAAAATAAAACTTTTAATTTTGTATCCGCTTTCTAAACATTTTCTTTCATCAAAATTTCGTTTTTTTCTTTTTTTAAAAACC